>JAPKZC010000469.1:12497-12849 GCA_026394025.1 Candidatus Solibacter sp. | reverse complement strand
GTGTATGTGATGCTGGCCCGGTGTCTTGGTGGTATCCGCGTGCATGGCGCCGGTCTCGATCGACCAGACATCCGATTCGCCATCCCAGTTGTTGAAGGTCTGCCCGTCCCAGAGTTTGGTAAAGCCGGTGTAGTCGCTGTAGACGGATCGGACCGGCCCGCCACGTCCGCCGCCGCCCGGACCTCCAGCGGCTGCGGTCGGCGCCGCTCCGCCCGCCGGCGGCACTACCTGCGCCGAAGCCGTCGTCAGAAACCCAATGGCAAGTTCGCACGCGAGAAGGGCGACCGCCGTCCTGGAATAACCTTTACAGAAGCGAGAAAACATGATGCCTCCTGAACCTTACAATATATAC
>JAPKZC010000469.1:10694-12436 GCA_026394025.1 Candidatus Solibacter sp. | reverse complement strand
CTAAGACAAATCTCCGGTCTTGGCTCGTGCACCAACTTCGGGTAAGGAGCGGCGGCGGGTCAGGCCGCGGCGGCAGTTGCTGCGGGTGGCCGCGGAGTTACACCTCCCCAGGGAGGTGCTCCCAATCAAGGTGGCCCTCCGCCAACGATCGGATCGGGATCTCTTGGACGCGTACTCGGACAACTCCAGTGCCCGTTTGGTTCGCTGGCTTACTTCCCTCCGGTGATCGAGGAAGTGCTCGGTCTGTGCGTCAGCCCGGACTACTTCCAATACCTGCGCCGGACGCTCACGCGCCGGGCCAATGGAAGGAAACTTCACACATCAGCCACGATTCGGTGGAAAGCCGCCGAAAGGCCAATCTACAGATAGGGCCGGACAAGTGCTTGGTTCGGGCCTGCCAGCCGCTCAGGGTTTGCCGTGGGGTGAGAGCGAAATCGGGCTCAGGCCCGACCGCTCATGACGTCTCCAACGCTGGGTTCAACTGAACCGATGCGTCCAGAGCCCCAGTTGTTCGCCGTACCGCAGGTGGATGCCGGACAAAAGAGATCATCAGTGCGGGGTAACTACCAAGCGAGCAGAATACGTCCGTCTGCCGCTGCTACCGCCCGTTTCGCTGCTGCAACCTGTTCCACGGCGCGCCCTCGCCGCGGATCTGCCGCACCGCCTCTTCGATCAACTCATCACGCCCCGCGCGAATGCCTTCGACCGTCGGGGCCACCATGATGTCCGGGATGATGCCAACCCGCTGGGTCGGCCGTTTATCGGGATAGAACACGCCCAGCCCACTGATGTAGGAGTTGTACCCGCCCGGCAGCAGGATCGTCGATACGTCTCCGTCCGCCCCAGCGGTCGTGCTGCCAATCACGATCGCGCCCGGCGCCGTGCGGAACGCCATCGTCGTGTACTCCGCCTGGCTCTGCGTCACTTCGTCCACCAGGATCACTACCTTCCCGCTGTAATGCGGCTGCTGCGGAGTCAGGCTCACTATCGGCCCCCACCGGATCGCGCCCGGATTACTTGGGTCAGCCTTGGTGAACCAGGCGAAGTTCGTCGGGTCGGATACCAGGAGCTGCCCCAGAGAGAACACCACGAATGCCGACGGATAGTTGCGGATATCGATAATGAGCCCCCTGGTCCCGGCCGCCGCCTGTATGTAACTGGCCGAATCGGCCACCCGCACCGAGCTCAGCTTCACATAAGCGATGTCGTCCGCCAGCTTCATGAAAGCGTCGCCCGGTAGATCGTGAACGTTGGTCCGGCTGAAGTCCAGCGTGGTCGAGGCGACGCGCACGGATTTGACGCTCGCGCTATCGGCGCCGCGCAATACCACCACGTCCGCCACTCCACACTGGCCGCGCGTTAGGTAGTAGCCCATATCGCGCAGCCGTGCCGCCTCGTTGGAATCGGCATAGATCGGCCGCCATTGATTGACCAGGTCGCTGACCGCCACGCCGTCCAGTTGGTCGATCACGTCTCCCGGCAGCAGGCCCGACGCCGGACCCGCGTCCGACGAATTGTAGCGCAGCACGAGCGCTTTCCCTTCGACGAATCGAACGTCCACGGGCAACTGGCACGGCCCGATCGGCGGCCGCGACGCGATCGAACTCCACAAGTTGGCGTGCGTATCGTGAATCCGCGCGATGAACTGCATCAGTTGCTGCTGGTAGTCCGCAGCTCCCGTTGATAGCCCGATCCGCGGGATGAACTCCGCCAGTATGCCGTTCCAGTAGTCGATCTGATGG
>JAPKZC010000469.1:0-10659 GCA_026394025.1 Candidatus Solibacter sp. | reverse complement strand
TGCACCATGTTCCAGAAGCGGAACAGAGCCAGCAACCGGTAGCCGGCATCTGGATACGGCCATTTCGAGTAGCTGAGTTCGTGATCGAACGACGGATTGCCCACGCCTGGCATCAGCGACAGGTAGAACTGAGACGGACCCGGCGTCCGGTTGTGGTAGACGTTTTGCAGTGTCTGGCTGAGATCGTGGCCCAGCAGCGGTTCATCGGAAATCCAATCCAGGTCCGGCGCCAGATAGAGGCCGCTTGGGTCGAGCGTGGCGCAGTTGGCGCATTCCTGCGGCGCCTCCAATCCGCCGATCCAGTCTGAAATCGCGGAGAGGGCCGTGGGGCTGTCGCCTGCCGCCAGCACCTGCGGCATTACACGGAATAGATCGTAGTCCCAGTGATGCTTGCCCCCTGTCACCGCCGGGTGATGGTACTTGAGGAACCCCCACACCTTGCCCAAGGTCGCCAGATTCCGCGCCTGTACATCCGTGAGATCGGTGAAGTCGATCTTCGATCCGCTATCGAACTCGTGATCGAAGTCCAGCACAGTCAAGACCCGGGCGCCCGCCTGCGCCACCGGCACGTTGTCCGCCAGCAACTCCAAGTCGTCCACCCACGCCCGCCCCGTGCCAATCAGCAGGAAGCCGAACACCAGACTCTTGCCGTCACTCAGCTCGGGTACCGAGATCGAATAGCGCGTCCAGTTCTGCGTGCCGCCTACGTTTAGGCCTTGCGTGGTGGCGAACGCGACAGAGGAGGTGGCGTTGTCCTCGCGCAGGTAGATCGCGGCGGCGCCGTTCACGCTCTCGGTCCGGACCCAACCGCTCCAGACCACGTTCTTTGCCGCAAAATCCAGTGGAATCCCGAGTGTGACGAAGGTAAAGGTCCCCGCGCTCGATGCACTCCGATCGATCCGCACCGAGTTCTTTCCGCTGTGCGCCACCTGCCCGTCCACGACGGCTCCCGCCCCGCTGTTCCAACCCGGCGGCGCCGAACCCGGCGTGCCGTTTTCAAATCCGAAGTAATTGGCGATATTGAAGCGCGTGATCTGCGCCGCTCCCGGCCATGCCAGCGCAAGGCCAAGCCACAACAATCGCCCGCGTGTCATACCTGCAAGCCTAGCTGATTGCCCTTGGCTAGCGCCAGGGTGAGTTCCGGCGGGTCCAGGAACTTCGCACGGCTGCCGATCGGCGTGCGTTGGGCGCTGGAGTTAACGGGAATCGATGCAAGGCTAACTTCTGTGGCCGCCGCAACCTCCAGTGCGAGGTCGCCACTACCGCTGCATCCATACACGACGATACTCTTGAAATCGACGTTGGGAAGCTTGCGAGTGTGCTCGACGGCGGCCGGGCAGTCCTGGAGCGAGACCAGCGGCCGCGGATCGTTATCCCGGCTGCGATGGGTAATTCCTTCCGCCGCCTGCTGCTCCCAGCAGGCATCGCACGCCTTCGTTGATTGGTGTTACAAGGGACTTGAGACGACTGGCGCAACTGAGGCAGGCGCGCCGGCGTAGGAAAGAAGGTTCAATCGTGCAACTCCCGAAGCTTTTGCTGCTGTCGGCTCTTGTGTCGGTTCCAGGCGGGCTCT
This sequence comes from Candidatus Solibacter sp., assembly GCA_026394025.1. Classification (GTDB taxonomy): domain Bacteria; phylum Acidobacteriota; class Terriglobia; order Bryobacterales; family Bryobacteraceae; genus Solibacter. Next base: position 9,086 of record JAPKZC010000469.1, on the reverse strand, counting down.
TGCAGGCGCAGGGTGACCGCGGCACTCTAACTGGTACGGTGACCGATTCGTCTACGGCCGTTGTGCCGGGCGCTAAGGTGCTCATCACCGCTGAGACGGTCGCCACCGCATCCGGGAATTACACTCTCACCGGGCTGCCGGCAGGCGTGTACAACCTCAGAGTTGAGTCGGACGGATTCAAAGTAACGGAGCGTGCCGACGTTCGCGTGCAGGTTGCGCAGACTTTTCGCGTGGACGTGGTGCTGCAACTGGGTACCACGAAAGAGTCCGTTCAGGTAACCGCGGAAAGCCCACTGCTGAGAACCGAGAACGCGGAACAGAGCGTCAACGTCAGCGGCGATAAGTTCAACCAACTGCCGCTGAACTTCGGCACCACGAACGGCGGTGGCGGATCGGTCCGCAACTGGCTCGCCTTTATCGTGCTGTCGCCCGGCGTTAGCGGAAGCGATCAGGGCGCGAGCGTTAACGGATTGCCGACGAATCTGTTTCGGATTCTGATCGACGGTCAGGACACGACAAGCCAGAACCAGCCCGATTGGGTGAGCACGGTAGCCGCATCCTCGGTGGAGGCCATTGGTGAGTTTTCGGTGCAGACCAGCAATTTCCAGGCCCAGTATCAGGGCGGCCTGGGAGCGATGTACAACTTCACCGCCAAATCGGGCACGAACAAGATCCACGGCAGTGTCTACGACTACTTCACCAATGAGACGGTGTTCAACGCCCGCCGGCACTTTCAGGCCAACGTTCCCCGGACCAGGGACCGTAAGACCGATGCCGGCTTCTCGGTTGGCGGGCCGGTCTACATTCCGAAGGTCTACAACGGCAAGAACCGGACATTTTTCTACTTCGGCCTGGAGTTCTTCCGGAACAACAATATCAGCCACGGCAACCTGGGGACCGTACCGACCGCGGCTTTCCGCAAAGGCGACTTCAGCAAGGCATTGACCGGCAGGCAACTGGCGACGGACCTCCGCGGAACGCCAGTCATGGAAAACACAATCTTCGACCCGAAGAGCGATGTGACGTTTGACGGCCGGATTTACCGGACGCTGTTCCCGAACAACGTCATTCCGGCCAGCCAACTGGACCCCGTGGCGCTGAAGGTCCAGGACCTCATTCCACAAGCTACCAACGGGGAGTTGTTCAACAACTACACCTACGATCTTCCGAACCCCCGGGAACAGAATCTGCCGAGCCTCAAACTCGACCACAACATCGATCCGTCCAAGCGGCTCTCGTTCTACTGGTCATACCAGACCACTCGCGACGTAGCTAACAACGACCCGCTGCCGAACCCCCTCACCACAAAGCGCGACAAGACGGCCCGTGGGAATACATACCGCCTGAATTACGATCATTCCGTAACGCCGACGCTCATTTTTCATCTGGGGGCCGGATATCGCCGCTTTAATAACCCCGACAGCGCTTCGCAGGATGTGCTCACTTATGACGCGGTTAAGAACCTGGGCCTCAAAGGCTCGCAGATGGACCCGGCCGGCTTTCCCCGCATCACCGGCTTGAGTTCCGGGAATTACGGCGGACTGGCCGTCGGCGGCGGGGGAGGTTTCGGCCCCACCAACGCGTACAACTACTACGACGACATGCTCACACTGACCGCGGATGCGACCTATGTTCGAGAGAGCCATACGTTCAAGGTCGGCGGCACCATGAACGGCAGCATGTTTTCCGCCGAGAACAGGAATGGCGCGACGGGCAATTACGCCTTCAGCAATTCTCAAACCGGAGAGGCTGCCCTCACCGGGATATCGCTTCCCAGCGGCACCAGTGTGGGGCTGAACTACGCGAGTTTCCTCCTGGGCGCGACCAGCGGCGCCAACGTGAACGCCCTGTGGTCTCCGCAATGGCGAAAGCACACCTGGGGGCTCTATGTCCAAGACACCTGGAAGGCCACGCGAAAACTCACGTTCGACTATGGTGTGAGATGGGACCTGCAAGGCACCGGCCATGAAATCCACTGGCGCAACAGCAGTTTTCGTCCAAGCATCGCAAACCCTTCCGCGGGAGGCCTGCCCGGCGGGCTGGCCTTTGAGGGCTACGGACCGGGCCGCTGTAATTGCCAGGTCACGGATACCTACCCCTAAGCGATCAGTCCCCGGCTTGCGGTGGCGTATCAGATTGACTCCAGGACGGTGGTTCGAGCCGGCTGGGCGCTCTCTTACGGACCTGGGCCGAACTGGCAGTACATTACGAATAACAACCCATACGGTTTAGGCGCCGATCCCTATACCCTGCCCACGCTGGGCAACAACCAGCCGGTTTCCTATCTGAAAGACGGTCTTAGCTACAACGCGGCAGCCATGTACGTGGCCACTTTGAATCCCGGCGCCGGGCTCACGCCGGGCACCGTAACCGGGAGTGTCGGAACCCTGTTCGACCGCAATGGCGGACGCCCTCAACGGGTCAACCAGTGGAACATCGCGATTCAGAGGGAACTCATCCCGAACGTGTCGCTCGAGATGGCTTACGTCGGCAATCGAGGCGCGTGGCTGGAGTCGAATCAGATGGGAAGAGCAAACCTGCTCACCGTGGAGAGGTTGAAAGCGGTCGGGCTGGATATCGATAACGCAGCCGACCGAAGTTTGCTCACGTCACCCCTCAGTTCCACGGCGGTGAAGGCCCGCGGCTTCACGGTTCCTTACGCAAACTACCCCACGGGCCAGACTCTGGCACAGAGCCTGCGGCCCTTCCCGCAGTTTACCGGCAGCATCGCCCCGATATGGGCGCCCCTGGGGAATAGCTGGTACGATTCCATGCAATCGAAACTCACCAAGCGCTATTCCCACGGTCTGGACCTGACAGCGGCGTTCACCTGGTCGAAGGCTCTGGGGCTGGGCAACGGTGCGAACGGCCAAGGCGGCGCGCTTGGCGGAGGCATCAACGATCAGTTCAACCGCGCCAACCAGAAATCGCTGTCGGGCTCCGACCGGCCGTTCATCCTGACCATCGGTTTCAATTATTCGACGCCCAAAATCACGTCGAACAAGTTAGTGAGGTACGTTACAGGAGACTGGATTTTCGGCGGTATTCTGACTTACCGGAGCAGCAGTTTGATCAGCGTCCCCAGTTCCGGTACGTCGAACATTGGTACCTATACGTTCCAATCCAATACCCGGTACAACGTAGTCAGCCACGATTTCTTCACTCTGGATCCTGGTTGCCACTGTATCGACCCCAACAGAGACACTAAGCTGGTCAACGCCGCCGCGTTCCAGGACGTGTCGCAGGGCCAGTGGGGATTCTCGGCGCCTACTTATAGCGATTACCGCTGGGTGAGATCCGTCAATGAGCAACTGAGCCTGGGTCGATCATTCCCATTCGGGCGGGAAAGGCGGATGAAACTGAACGTGCGTGTCGAGATGTTCAATGCCTTTAACCGCGTGACTCTGCCCGCGCCGTCGGCGAGCAATCCGGCCCAGACGCCCACGTACAACTCAGCGGGCGTGCAGACTGGCGGGTTCGGCTTTATCAACACGAGCAGCGGAATCAGCGGCGCCCGCACTGGCCAGGGCGTTCTGCGCTTTGAGTGGTAGGCGCCCGCGGCGCCGCACTATGTGGAGCCGGCCCCTGAAACGGCCGGCTCCAACGATACGGCAGCTCCGAATGGAACGATTCGCAGCCCAGCACAGTGAACGGAGACCCGCCTGCTGCTCCCAGGAGGTCTCGGTTCGACGCATCCTCCATGAGGTATCTGGGTAGCACGGGGAAATACGTATCTATTTCATGGTGTGTTTTGGGGTCGAAGTTTAGCGCGGCCGGGCTTGAACCGAAGTGTTGGTGCGGACGAAGGTTTCGTAGGGCAGCCGGGCGATCACGCGTGAGGACGCCATGAACGCACAGCCAAATGCAACCAGGGCGGAGAGGAAGTAGCCGTATCCGTAGTAAGCGAATCCCATGCGGAGCGAAACGAAGGTGAAAACGCCGTTGGCGGCGAGCAACAGAACGCCCAATCGCATGAGGCTCCGCCGCTGATCGAAGTACGAAAGAATAATCGAGAGGAACAGGAACCCGGCGTGGAAGAATGCGCCCAGCAGTCCCAGGCGGAAGACCCCGAGTTGGCGGAAGTTGACGCCCATCCATTCGAATAACTCCGGCGCCAGCAGGATCGCAGCCACCGAAATGGAGCCCTGCAGCACCAGGAAGTTGCGCGCTCCGTCCAGGAAAGACCGGATCAGTTCCCGGTGGTTGACCTCGATTCTGCTGTACGGCACGTGGCGCTGGATGTCATCGTAAAAGCGCTGGTATTTTTCGAAGAAACCAGTCTCGATGGTGAGAGTGAATGCCGCGATGGAGGGCACGATCGAGAGGTAGGCCAGAAACATGGCGCCATCGTAGTCGGGGCAGGACACCAGCCCGCTCTGCAGCAGTTCACGTTCCGGAGCGGACCACATCACCCACTTGTCCACCCAGATGGCGGCGTTGTAGGCCAGCGCCCCGAGTGCAAGTTCCCAGTACCGGCGGAAACACGGCACGAACTCAAAGGGCCGGCCGGCACGGGTGGGGTACTCGGCAAAGACGCGTGAAATCAGGGTGAACAGGATGAAGGCGAGCCCCACGTTGAAACCGGCCAGCATACCGGCCACGCCCCAGATAGGAGCGAGCAGGCTGGAACCCAGGATCCCCAGGCTCATCCCACCCAGGAACGACAACGTAACGGCACGGTAGTTCTTCAGAGCGGTGAGGAAGATGCTGACCACCCATATGCCCAGGACCAGCATGAAGTTCAAGATCGCGGCCAGGCTTGTGGGCGCATCCAATCTGATGTGGAGCAGGTAAAAGGCGGCCGCGATGGGGAGCGCGGCGGCGTAAACCAGCGTCAGCGAGCCTACCATCATGGCCGGGGCCTGCTTGACATCCTTGGCGTGGATACAATTGGCCAGATAGCGCGTAGTTACGATGGTGGCCGGCCCCGCGAGCACCGGGGAGAACGCGAAGTTGTAGACGATGAGTACGCGAAATGTGGCGAGTTCCCGGGGTGTCGTGGCCGGCATGCCCAGGACGACGATGGCGGAGAGCGAGAGGATGGTGAACAGCCACGGCCCACTGGTGGCGAGTGCGGCGTAGCCGTAGCCCTGCACGACGCCGATCAGGTCGTCCCGCTGGGTAAGGCGGCGTAGTTCGAAACCGATTCCCGCCACTACGCGGCCCCTCCCCGGTGCAGCGGCTCTGTATCCGCCGCTATCCAGTGGCCATAGATCTCCCGGTATGCACCGTCGAGAGCCGGCTTGTTGTAATAGCGGCGCACGCGTTCCCGAATGGCGCGGCTGGCCCTCTCCCAATAGGCGCGGTCCGTCAGCAGCCTGGCGATCGCCTGCGCTGTCGCCGTGGGATTGGAGAGGGGAACCACTTCCCCGGCGGGCCCGAGCGGCTCCGTCTCGCGCAGGTCGCCGTAGATCATCTCGCGACAGGCGCCCACATCGGTCGCGACCGAGGGAACGCCCGCGGAACCCGCTTCCAGAATCACCAGCGGTTGGGCTTCGCTGATGCTGGTGAGCACCATTACATCCAGGCCGCCGAGGTGTTCCGCGACGGAGACGCGCCCCGCGAAGGTGAAGCACTCCTGGAGGCCGAGATGGTTGACCAGGGACTGGCACTCGGCGAAGTAATGAAGATCTTCGTCGGTGGGGCCGAGCACAAGGGCGCGAACTCCGGGCACAATGGTGCGAAGGATGGCGATGGCGCGGTTGTAGGTCTTGATGTCTTTGAGCGGCACCACGCGGCCGATCAGGGCGACCGTCGGCGGGTGCTTCGTGCGCTTGGCGCCTGCCTGCGAAAGACGTTCGTAGTCGACAGCATTGGGAATGACGACGATCTTCCCGGGGTCGGCGCCGTCTTCGATCTGAAGTTGCCGGTTCCCGCCGAAAAGTGTCACCACCTTGCTTGCGGCTTCATAGCACGCGCGCGAGTAGGAGGTGAATGTATCCACCCACATGTCCTTCAGGTCGCGCGCCGCTTTTTCCATGTCTAAGCTGCTGGATGGCGCCCGGTACAGCCACTCTGCCATGGCGATCTCGATTCGCCGTTCGTTGGTGTAGATGCCGTGTTCGGTGAGCAGCACGGGGCGGCCGGTTTCGAGGCGGGCGCGGGCGGCGAAGAGGCCGGCGTAACCGGTACAAAGCGGGTGGTAGACGCGTGCGGAGGGCAGGGGGGCCAGGAGTATGGAGTAGAGCCCGCCGACGATGGTTCGCCAGGTCCAGAAGAAATCGAGAAACGGGCTTTCGTTGTGGGAGGCATGGTACATCCGCAGCAGGAGTTCCCACGCTTCCGGCGAATCCAGCAGTACGGACCTTCCCAGTTGTGCGCGCAGCGGCCCGAGGATGGCCAGAACATCGGCGAGATCGCGCAATCCGCCGTTGAATTGAAGGTTGCGCAAGGGAACTTCCAGACGCTCGAAGAGTTGACGGGCGCCGCGCAGACGGGCCGCGCCTTCAGGAAGGCTGCCAACTTCAACGTGCGTGATACCGGTTACGTTGGACGGTATCTTGTAGCGCGGCGTGAGGTCGGTGTTCCCGGCCATCAGGCAGACCAGATGGAACGTCAGATCCCGCTGCGCGTGAAGCAGAGCGTTGGCCCAATTCGAGACTCCGCCGGAGACGTACGGGTAGGTGCCTTCGAGCACGATGCAAACGTCGGCCTGAGGCGTTTGGCCCATGGTTAGGGAGCACCTCCCACCTGAAATGCGGGTTCCTGCTTTCCCCATAGCCGGACTGCCTCGAACGCTGCCGGCGGGAGGTTGTCAACGGTTTCCACGCGCTCATTGCGACTGCCGGCGAACTCCCGCAACTGACCGAAGCGGCCGAGGTGGTAGAGGCTTTCCATATACCACAGGTCCGCCTGCGGCGTAGAGAGGCCTGCCTGCATCGCCTGCCCGATCCAGTCGGCGGCCTCGGCGTAGCGCTTGCCGCGCAGCAGAAGGCGCCCGGCGGCCAGCCAGGAATCCAGGTCGCCCGGTTCCGCGTCAATGGACTGGCGGTACGCCTCCAGCGCCTGCTCCCGAATATCCTCCTCACGGCGGGCGTCCAGGATGCCGCTGTAGAGGTAGTCGTCATAGTGCCGCGCTATCGCGCGCAACGCCATCACGTCGGAAGCATCCTGGCGTATCCGGCTGCTGAGCTCAAGCGTGCGTTGCAGCATGGCGTTATCCAGCTTGTTCATGGCCGTGGCGGCTTGCACGCGAACGGCGTTGTTACCGTCGGTCAAAGCGCGCTTGAGAATGGGCCCGAATGCGGGACGGAACTGCTGGTTGATCAGGGCGATCAAAGCCTGCTTCTGATGAAGGCTGCCGAAGGCCAGGATCTCGGTAAAGGGCGTGAGGCTGCCGGGCTTCGCCAGGTCGGCATTGGCGACGCGGGCGGCAAGATCGTCGCCGGCCTGCTGCCCCGTGTCCGGGAACAGCGACTGGTACCATTCTTCAAAAGGAATGGCGCTGCGCGAATACCAACGGGTGAGGGAGATGGTCACGAGCGTCCCGGCTGCGCCAATGGGACCGAGGGCGGCGGTTGCGGCGGCCAGTAGCAGCGGGAGGCGCACATCCGCGCGAAGACCGGGCGACCAACGGCACCACGCCGCCAGACCGGCGGTAACGGTAAGGTGTGCGGCCATCGGAACCCCCCGGGCGGACCCGTGCAAGTAGGCGTACACAATGCCGCACTCGGCCACGAGCGTGGCGGCGGCCACCACTGCGACCTGGACAACGTGCGCGAACTCGCGCGCTTCAGGCACCGACCAACTCCAGACGTTCTTTCTCCACCTTGACCTCGTGGATCGCGTGAACGCCGAAGGAGAAGCGCGCGGACGGCGCTTCCAGCGCCAGTTCCGCCTCGAGCGCCCCTGCCAGCTTGCCAATTACGATATGCGCCTGCTTGACGGGCGCTGCCGGCAGGACGATGGCGAATTCGGTCCCGGTGCGCCGATAGTCGAATGCCATGTCGGTCTTGCGCAGCACCCGGGAAGCTGCGCGGCTGAGGGCGCGGGGCACAAGAGCCCCTTGTTCCTCCGCCAAATCGTCCGGGTTCTCCAGGCGAACCACGATCATGGTGAGGTCGAATCCGATGCGCCGCGCCAGCAGAGTCAGGAAGGAGAGTTGCCGCGACAGGAAGCTGTAGGCGAACAGCTCCGTCTCCGTGTTGACAACGCTTTCCAGGCGCGCCGTCTGGTAGCGCAAAGCATTTTCGTAGGCTGCGCCTATCCACTGGCACAACATCTTCAGCGTCTGCACATTGCTGAAGGTCAGGTCCAGAAAGCCGAGCTTTTCGATCTTCAGCATGCCGACGATGCGGCCCGTGTCGGGCACAACCAGCGGCGCGCCGATGATGCCCGCTCCCGCCAGCGTCAGGGCGTCCTCCGGATTGGCCACCGTAAGCACCCGCTGGCGGCCGACGATTTCCTGGAAGATCGCGGTGTTCCCAGCGTAATGGCGCGGAAAGCTCTTCCACCGCGAGTTCCAGACTGCCGTTCCGCAGCAGGTAAACTGAGAACTGCTCCGCGTTCATCACCGACCGGATGAGATCGGCCACGCCCAATAGAACTTCGGAAGGATCAAGCCTTTCAATCGCCCGCGCCGACTCGTAGATCCCCACGGCGGTCTTGAGTTGCCCGGCGACGCGCGTCTCCAGCGCATCTTTGGCTACGCTCAGCCTTTTGTACCCGTCCGTCAGCACCCGCTCTCGGTGCGATGTTTCCTCCAGTTGCCGGACCAGCGCGTCGCGTTCGCGAATCTGGCGCATGCGTAGTTCGCCCAGTACAACCGCGGCGACGAACCACAACAAAGGCAGTTGGCCGACTTGAAACAACCAGGTGAACCGGTCCTGGGAAATGGCCTGCGGCGGCCCGTTGCCAGCCAGCAATGCGGCGCTCGATGCCAACGCCGCCAGCAGACCGGCGTTGGTTCCGTATTGCCCTGTCACAAGAAGTACGAGAATCCAGAACGGGTGCACCGGTGTGGAACCGAAGCGGCTGCCATCGAAGAAAACATGGTCGACCGCGAGCGCTAAACTCAGGAACATCGCGGTTTCGAGGATTGCCGAAACGCGGACCCCGGCTACCGACGCCCGCGTCTTCGGCGCCGG
>JAPKZC010000108.1:22317-22680 GCA_026394025.1 Candidatus Solibacter sp. | reverse complement strand
CAGCCCAATGCTCGTTCCTTGTCGTACGCCCGTTCGTCGGCGTGCGTCACGCCTGCACTTCTAGCTCGGTCGGAAAATCGGTCAGCGACACCAGGCCCTGGGGCGACACCTGGTAGGTGTCCTCGAACCGCACGCCCCCCAGGCCGGGCACCGACAGCACGGTGTGGCCAACCGTCAACACCATGCCCTCCCGCACAGGCACCCGCCCCTCGGCGGGCTTGATCGTCGGGGCCGGCGTCTCTTCGAAGGACAACCCGATCCCGTGGCTGATGCCGACGACATAGAACTCGCCATAGCCAGCCTTGTCGAAGACCAATTTGGCGGCGGCGTCGATCTGGCGCATTTCGACCCCGGGCCGCATCG
>JAPKZC010000108.1:12727-22301 GCA_026394025.1 Candidatus Solibacter sp. | reverse complement strand
GCATCGCCTGGCGTGCCGCCGTTCGGGCCGCCTCATACGTCTCGACGAGCGCCCGCTGCTGGTCCGTGGCCGATCCGATCACGAAGGTGCGACAGAGGTTCGCGCAATACCCCTGATATCGTGGGACCAGGTCGATCACCACCAGCTCGCCCGCCTGCAGGGGTTTACCCGTCGCCGTGCCGTGGAGCCAGCCCGACCGCACCCCGGAGTTGACATAGACCGGCGTGGCGGTCCCGTCGCTGCCGGCCTTGCGCATGGCGTACTCCGATTCGGCGGCCACGTCCCGCTCGGTCGCCCCCTGCGCAAGCGCCCCGACGGCGGCCCGCATCCCGAGGGCCGCGAGCTCCCCCGCGCGGCGGATCTGCTCGACCTCCCCCGGTTCCTTCACCATCCGCATCTCGTCCATCACCGGCGCGATGTCCACGACCTTCACCTGGGGATTCAACTTCTGAAATAAGGCCAGCAGGAAGGCCGGTATGAAGAACCCCATCTGCACGCCCACCGTGGGCCCGCCCTGCGGCCCGGCCAGCTCCCGCATGACCTCCACGACGTCCTTCATCTGCTGCGCCACGGAGCCGAAGATCCGGACATCGTCCGCCGCCAGGCGCTCCCGCGCCGCCGCCTCTTCCCCCCGGAAGGTGACGATGATCGGCGGCCGCCCGGCCGGGAGGATGGCCCGGGGTTGCACGCGATCTTCCCCGAAAAAGTAGAAATAGTCGTCGTGCGTCAGGATGAGATACGCGTCGATGTTGTGCTGGCGCATGCGCTCTTGCGCGCGCTGCACCCGTTCTCGATTCATCATGCCTGAACCCTCCCGGCACTCTCCGCCGTGCGAACGGCCTGTCCGGTCCGTGTCCCGACCTCCTGTCGGCCCGTCATGCTCCCGCGCCGGGCCGGTCGTGCCGCATGGCCCAATACGTCCGCGCCGCGGCCAGCACGGCCGGCACCACGCCCAACCCGATGAAGATGGCGTCCGCCGGCAGGCGGAGCCACTCCAGGATCCCCAGCGGCCCCTGGCTGGAGAACGCCGGGCTGCGTGCGTGCCAGTACCCGTGTTCCAGGACATCCCAGAGCTGCAGCACGCCCCCCGGGAAGAGACTCGTGACGACCATCAGCGCCAGGCCGCCGTTCAGGCCCCAGAAGGAGATCCGGACCAGCCGCTCCACCCGCCCCCATTGCGCGTCGGACGACACCTGGCGCAAGGCGAACACCATGAGCGCCATCGCAAGCATGCCGAAGACTCCCATCATGGCGGGATGGCCATGGTTCGGGGTCAGGATCGTGCCGACCTCGTAGTAGCTGACTATGGGCAGGTTGATGAGGAACCCGAAGATGCCCGCCCCCACGAAGTTCCACACCCCGACGGCGATCAGGAAGGCGAAGGTCCACTTGTGGGGGATCGCGACCGCCTTCCCGCACGCGTCACAGGTCGCGCGACTCACGCGGATGAAGTCCCACGCGTCCAGCGTGAGGAGCGTCAGCGGAACGACCTCCAAGGCAGAGAACATGGCGGCCAGCGCCATGGTGATGTGCGATTGTCCCGTCTCATACCAGACTTCGCCGTGGCCGGCGCTATCCACGCGGAAGACCTTGCCCTGCTCGCCGGTGCCCACGTAGAGGGCCCCATCGGGGCCAACCGCCAGCGACCAGATGTAACGCGCGTTGGGCGCGAAGTACTCGGTGGCCTTGCCGTTCTCGATGCGGTAGACCTTGCCGGCCGGCGAGGTGGCGGCGTACACCGCACCGGAGCCGTCCACGGCGAGGGCGAAAATCTCCGGCTCGGCCGCGGTCCACAAGAGCGTGCTCTTGGCGGGCCCCTCTATCTTGTAGAGGCGGCCGCGATGTCCCGTAGCAGCGTAGATCGCGCCATCGGGAGCTTGTGCCAGGGCCCAGATGACCGGCTGGTCGCTGCTGAAAAGGGTATCGACCTTGGGCGACAGCGTGAGACGGCCTTCGCGGCTCAGCGAGAGGCCGTTGAAGCGTCCACGGATGAAATCCGCATACGAATTCAGTTCCCATGTGGCGGTCCCGCTCGGGAAAGCGGTGGGGGCGAGGGCTGCGCACAAGGCGGCGGCGCATGCGAAGTGGCGCACGGGGAGAGTCATTCCTTTACGTCCACCTGTACGGTTTTGGAGCCGGTCACCGCCATGTCGCCGATGTCGATTTCCATTTCGGCGATCTTGGAATTGCGGCCAGGATCAGCGAAACCGAAGCCGGCGGGTCGGGCAGATCGGCGCCCTCCAGTTGAAACGCCGGATCGGCTCGCCAAACGCGGATATAGGCCTTGGTGTTGGGGTGCAGATTGTTGACCGTCGAAACCAGTTGGCCGGACGTGCGGGCAGGGGCAGTCAGTACCTGGCGGAAATCGGCAATGTTGGCGGTGTTGGCATCGGCCACGGTGAAGTAGAGCACCCCCGGTTCCGCGCCGATGGGCACCTGGTATTCCACTCGGCGGATAGTTTCGGCCCCATTATCGCCGGTCAGGGAGACGTTGAGCTGCACCTTTTCGCCGGCGCGGACGTCGTGACGCGAGGTGGTGATTCCGTCGATCGTGAGCTGCTTCTTCTGGTCGAAGGTTTCAAGGTTGAGCGAGACCCTCTTCAGTTGGAGGGATTCAAACCCGCCCTGCATCACGAAGGCCACCGGAACGGCGGCGGAGAGTGAGGCCAGCATGGGGCTTCCATTCTCGGCGGCGTACATATTGTCGACACGCAGTGGGGCGGACGCGTTCTGGAATTCGATCTGGCCGGTGACCCGGATGCTGCCGGCGCCCACGGTTCGCTCCGTGGCGGCAATCGCGCTGAATACGGCCATCTGGAGCAGCAGCGGCGAAAGCAGCGTGTCGTTCACCATCTGCATCTGGTAGCTCTCTACCGGTTTGCCGGCCCGCGAGAGGTTCAAGGTGACCGGCACCATGACCGGTCGCTTGCCCAGTTCACCGGCCACGGCGGTGTTGCGATCCTGGTAAATGGTCCCCACCCATTCCTTGGCGGAGGAGATTTTGAAGGAGGTGTTCGTATTGGCCAGAAGCGTGAGGACTTCGGCGCGCGCGAAAGGAAGGGCGGTGGAGCCGATATCGAGGAAGCGGTGACCGAAGGCGTAGATGCGATTGCCGTCGATGTGGGTGACGGTGCCATCGGCGCCCACCGAAAGATCGCCGGCCATCAACTGGACGCTGATCATGGCGCCGGGCTTGAGGTCGGCGGGATTACCCATGGCGGACTCGATCTTGCCGCCGCTGGTCACGCCCTGGCGGGGCTCCAGTCCAAGGGCGCGAAGTTGCGGTGCGAAGGCATCGAGAGTGGCGCGGCTGAATCCGCCGAAGGAGATCGGCGTGGCGATATCGATCATGCGAGCCTCGCCGCCGAGCGCGGGTTCGGGACGGGGAATCCGCCGGGTGAGGTCGTGCTCGTTCAGCGCCAGGGCGGCGCGCGCGGGCGGGGGCGACGTGGCGGCGGTGGAGGTGCGCAGCATAGCCTCGATCGGACGGATGCCGGCGATGGGGTCCTTGGCAAACGGGAAGGCCATCGCGACCGCTCCCACAAGTTTGCCGTCGATGTAGACCGGGCTGCCGCTCATGCCCTGCATGACGCCGGTATGTTCCAGGGGCCCGCCGGAAAGGCGGGCGAGGATGAGGGATTCCTTGGGGCCGATGTTGTCGAGCACGCCCAGGATTTCGACTTGAAAGTCCTCGATCTTGTTCCCGTTGAAGACGGTGCGGCCGGTGCCGCGCATCCCGGGTTTGAGGTCCTTGAGGGGAAACAGCGCGGTTTGAGCCGACAAAACGGCGGCCAGCGCGAGGGCCGCCGGAACTACGAGGCGAGGCACACCCTCATTGTACTAAGGGTGGGTGGAAAATTATGTAACGAGAGTTGTAAACGGAGTTGCACGTCCTTCATCGAGTGTGATAGTTTCGTTCCACCTTCGGATGCTGTAGAGGGAACCGGGACCACGTAGAGGAGGGCTGTCCATGCTGCTTGCCCCCGTTGTTTGGATACTAACCGCCATCATCGCGTATTTCTTCGCGGCCAAGACCTGGTGGTTTCCGCCGCCCATCAACGCCCACGGTATCGCCTACGACGTGCAGTTCATGCGCACCCTGATCGTCACCGGAATCATTTTCGTGCTGGCGCAGTTTGCTCTCGGTTGGGTCATCTTCCGCTTTCGCGACGATGGGCGCCGCGCCAACTACAACCACGGCAACAACCGCCTGGAAACCGTTTGGACCAGCGCCACCGCGCTGCTCTTCCTGGGACTGGTGCTGATGGGAACGAAGATCTGGGCCGGCGTACACTTCGATAAACCGCCCGCCGATGCCGTTCCCATAGAAGTGCTCGGCAAGCAGTTCGCCTGGAGTTTCCGCTACCCGGGCCCCGACGGCAAGTTCGGCCATACCGATCTCAAATTCGTCAACGATACCGCCGGCAATCCCTTCGGTCTCGACGAGAAGGACCCCGCGGGTAAGGACGACATCGTCAGCGCGTCGCTCAAGATTCCCGCCGGCAAGCCCATCAAGTTGATCATGCATTCGCGCGACGTGATTCACAACTTCTTCGTGCGCGAACTGCGCATGAAGCAGGATATCGTCCCGGGGATGGAGATTCCCCTGAGCTTTCAAGCCGACACAATCGGCACTTACGAAGTTCCCTGTTCCGAACTCTGCGGACTGGGCCATTTCCAAATGCGCACCACGATGCAGGTGATGAGCGCGGCCGATTTCGAGCAATGGAAAATCGAAAAGGCCCAGAAGTGAGATCCGCACGGCAACGCTGAGGAGAGATCATGTCGGCCCCCACCCATTCGGCGCATCACGCGCCGCAAGGCTTTATCAGAAAGTACGTCTTCAGCCTCGATCACAAAGTGATCGGAATTCAGTATTACTTTCTCGGCCTGTTCTCGGTTTTCATCGGGATGGCGCTATCCCTGTTGATGCGCTTCCACATGGTCAACCCGGAGGCCAAGGTGTCCTGGTTCGCCAGCCTGTGGCACACCGCGGCGGCCGGCGGCATGATGACGCCCGAACTCTACCTCTCGTTGATGACCATGCACGGCACCATCATGGTGTTCTTCGTGCTGACCACGGTGCCGCAGAGCGGCTTCGGTAATTACTTCCTGCCGATCCAGATCGGCGCCGAGGACATGGCGTTCCCGGTGCTCAATATGATGTCGTTCTGGACCACCTTCATCGCCCTGGTGGTGATGATCGCGGCGTTCTTCGTGCAAGGCGGCGCCCCGCTGTCGGGTTGGACCGCGTACCCGCCGCTGAGCGCCGCCGGGCGCATCACCGGTCCCGGCGAAGGCATGGGCCAGACCCTCTGGATCACCAGCATCGCCATCTTCTGCGGCGCCTCGCTGATGGGCGCCATCAACTTCATCGCCACCGTGGTGGATCTGCGCTGCAAAGGCATGCGTCTGATGCGCATGCCGCTCACCTGCTGGACCTGGCTGGTCACCGCCATCCTCGGTCTGCTGGGTTTCGCCGTCCTGCTGGCCGCGGGGTTGCTGCTGATTTTGGACCGCACCGTGGGCACCAGTTTCTTCATCCCGGGCGGCCTGATGATCAGCGACCAGATCATCACCAATCACAAGGGCGGTTCGCCGCTTCTCTGGCAGCACCTCTTCTGGTTCTTCGGCCACCCCGAGGTCTATATCGCGATTCTACCCGGCATGGGCGTGACGTCCCATCTGCTCGCCACCTTCGCGCGCAAGCCGGTTTTCGGCTACAAGGCCATGGTCTACGCCATCCTCAGTATCGGCTTCCTGGGCTTCCTGGTGTGGGGCCATCACATGTTCATGAGCGGCATGAACCCCTACTCGGCGATGGCGTTCAGCGTGCTTACCATGGCTATCGGCGTGCCTTCGGCCATCAAGACCTTCAACTGGATCGGGACCCTCTGGGGCGGTAAGATCCACTTCGATACCGCCATGATGTTCTCGCTCGGCTTCGTCAGCCTGTTCGTCACCGGCGGCTTGAGCGGCATCTTCCTCGGTCAGCCCGCGCTTGACCTATACTTCCACGACACTTACTTCGTGGTGGGCCACTTCCACATGATCATGGGCGTGGCCGCCATCTTCGGCATGTTCGCCGGCACCTTCTACTGGTTCCCCAAAATGTTCGGCCGCATGATGAACGAGACCATGGGCAAGATCCACTTCTATGCCACCTTCATCGGCGTGTATATGATCTTCACCCCGATGCATTTCGTCGGCATGGCCGGCAACCCGCGCCGCTATTCGGATTTCACCAACATCGAATACCTCGCCGGCCTCATGCCGGTCCACAAATTCATGACTCACGCCGCCTACTTCACCGCCGCGGTGCAGATTCTGTTCCTGATCAACCTGTTCTGGAGTCTGTGGAAAGGCCCCAAGGCGCCGATGAATCCGTGGAACTCCACCTCGCTCGAATGGACCATCCCCTCGCCGCCGCCCTTTGACAATTTCGCGGGCGTGCATCCCGTGGTCAACCACGGCCCCTATGAATTCAGCGTGCCCGGCGCGCCCACCGATTTCATCATGCAGACGGATCCGCCTTCCGTCACTTCCGAAGGTTAGAGGATTGCCATGAGTATGTCCGGGTCGATTACGCACGATATCATTCACGGTCCGCCGAGGCCGCCCGCCGAGGGTGGTTGGGGCGGTGGCGGTGGCGGCGGCTCCGATGGCGGCCGCGGCGCATTCCGGCGCGCGTCGTTCACCGGATTGTACGTATTGCTGGCGGCCAGCATCATGCTGTTCGCCGCCTTCACCAGCGCCATGGTGGTGCGCCGCGGCCTAAGCGACGATTGGGTTTCCATGCCCAAGCCGCCCATTCTGCTGGTCAATACCGCCGTCCTGCTGGCATCCAGCCTGGCGCTCGAACTGGCCCGCCGCGCGCTCAGATCCGGCGGGCGCGCGAAGTTCAACGCATGGTGGACCGGCGGTACCGCGCTCGGCGTGCTGTTCCTCGGCGGGCAGGCCCTCGCCTGGAATCAGTTGAACGCCGCCAGCGTCTTCATTTCCACCAATCCGAGCAGTTCCTTTTTCTACGTGCTGACCGTGGCTCACGCGGTCCATCTACTCGGCGGAGTTAGCGCCCTGTTCTATGTCGATGTGCAGGCCTTGCGGCTCAGTCTCGGTCCCGCCAAGCGCACCGCCATCGATATCAGCGCGATCTTCTGGCATTTTCTGGATGGCCTCTGGTTGTATCTGATGGTTCTATTCTACGTTTGGGGGTAAGGGAAGGGATGTCGACCCACGTCACCACCGCTGCCGCCGGCTCACTCTGGGAGGGAGGCCGGTCGCCGTATCTCACCAACTCCAAGAAGTTCGGGATGTGGCTGTTCATCATTTCCGACGCGCTGACGTTTTCCGCCATGCTGTTTGCGTACACATACAGCCGCGTCTCCAATCCGAACTGGCCCACGCCCTTCCACTTTTCACCCAGCATCATTTTCTCCAGCGTGATGACCTTCGCGCTGCTCACCAGCAGTCTCACCATGGTGATGGCCGTCCACGCCATGAACCAGGGAAACCGCGCCGCGGCCGCGCGCTGGCTGATGGCCACCATGGCCGCCGGAGCAACTTTCGTCGGGCTCCACCTTACCGAGTGGATGAACCTGATTAACCACGAGCACATCACCGCCCTCGGCAACGAGTGGGGCGTCCCGCTGTTCGGCGGCACTTTCTTCGCCATCACCGGATTGCACATGACCCACGTGGTCATCGGTCTGATCTATCTCGGCATCATCTGCCAGGCAGTGTCTACCTGATGTCGGCCAAGATTTAGGAGAAGAGCCAACCCATGAGCACCCACGTCGAAGAGATTCACAGTCACGGCCCCGGCATCCCCACCTTCGCCAAGGTGTGGGTGGCGCTGTTGGCGATGACTGCCATCGAAGTCCTCCTGGCCTACCTGCAGACGCCGCTGATGATCATGCTGACGGTGCTGCTCGGCCTCTCGGTGATCAAGGCCGCGCTCATCATCGCCTACTTCATGCACCTCAAGTTCGAGCGTCTCAGTTTGTTCCTGACGCTCTTCCCCATGCTGATCTTCTGTATCGTGCTGATGCTGATTTTCTTGGGCGACGCTTACCGCATCCCCATCATGAGGCCGCCGGTGGCGGGGTTGGCGCTTCCCGCCGGCGCGCAATGCGTCATGTGCTACCGCACCGCGCACGCGCAGCAGGACGCGCGCTCGCACGTGTTAAACGCCGGCATCTTGATTCTGGGCGCGCCGCCCTTTTTGATTCTCGCGGGATTCGTGGCGTTCGTTTTCCGTAAGGACGCGCCCGAGGAATAGTTTGGCAGAGGGCTCATGACGCCGCGGCGTCTTAAACGAATGACGAACGCGGTGCCGCCGCTGCCGTTTTGGAAAACGCCCATGCGGCGGGGCCGAAGGTCGGCGGAACCGCGTTTGTAGGACAATGGGGATGAAGCCATGGTGACACTGGACACATTGCGGGGCGAGAAGAGGGCTGAAATTCTGCGTGTGGCCGAGGTCCACGGCGCCCGGAATATCCGTGTGTTTGGTTCCGTGGTTCGCGGCGACAACCGCGACGACAGCGATGTCGACCTGCTGGTGGAGTTCGAAGAAGGGAAGACCCTCTTCGACTTGATTGGATTGAAGTTGGACCTTCAGAATCTGCTCGGTGCGACCGTGGATGTGGTCACCCCGAACAGTCTCCGTTATATCCGCGATCGCGTCCTGGCAGAGGCGCTACCGATCTAACCCATGACCTCGCCGGATGCCGCTGTGTATCTGCTGCACATCCGGGACTGCTGTCAGGAACTGACGGCGTGCCGGCACCTGCGTCAACAGAGCAGCGAGATTCCGCCCCTGCTGGCGGCGGGGCGGCGGCTGGTAGGGACCGCGTCGCGCGGCCCTGCTGGATTACGCCTGGCCCGCCTCGGCCAACCCTTCAGAACAGATCCGCATGCGTCCGGTGCGGACGAGGTGCAAGTGCTCGCCGTCGATCTTGTAGATCAGCAGCCAATCCGGTTCGATGTGGCAGTCGCGAAAGTGCTTCCAGCCGCCAGCGAGTGGATGGTCCTTGTAGCGGGGCGGCAACGGACTTCCCTCGATCAGCAGCAGGATCGCCTCGCGCAACTTGGCCACGTCCTTGCCGCGCTTCCGGGCGAGTTTCACATCGCGCCGGAACTGCGTGCCTTCTACCGGGTTCCGCACCGGCTCAGATTCCCAGGTCCTTGAACAGCGCATCGGCGGACGTCAGACGCTTTCCTTTGCCCTTGTCGGCGGCGCGCATGGCCTTCACGGTGGTCGCGTTGGGTACCTTCACATCGAATGGAAGGGCCTTCTCCGCGGCCACCCGGACCAGCAGCATGCGCACGGCGTCGGACACGGACATGCCCATCGCAGCCAGCGTCTTCGTGGCCCGCTGCTTCGTCTTCTCATCCACGCGAACGTGGACCATCGTGGTCGACATGTGTTATTTCTCTGAGATACATTGTATCTCACTAATCGATGCGTATGGGAGCCGGTCTGCCTACTGCGCCCAGGCGCACGTCGCGATGAAGTCGGCCATGTGGTCCAGGTTCTGGCCGGGGACTCAGCCACGGCGTTCTGACGCCAGCG
>JAPKZC010000108.1:3493-12713 GCA_026394025.1 Candidatus Solibacter sp. | reverse complement strand
GTTCTGACACCAGCGCCGGCTCGTGCTCGCGCAAGTAGGCCACGTACAGGGCCGGGATTCGCGTTGAGCGCCTCCACATACGCCTGCCCGAACGTAATGCGCCGTTCGGCCGCGATCCGCTTGGCGAAGGTGTTCCACTGCGTCTCGGCGCTGCCCGATCCGGCGAATCCACTGGGTTGGGTACAATTCTACTACTTGGCGCGCTTGAGGGCCGTGGTGCCGAAATCCTGGCCGCCCTCGACCTTGATGTTCAGGGCAATTTCGTCGCCTTTGATGATGCCTTCGCTGATGAACTTGGCGGGAGCGCCGTTCATATCCGCCTGGACGAAGAACGAGACCTTGTCGCCTACGACCTTGCCATCGTTCAGGGGCAATGGCTGGCCTTGAGGACCGTTCACGGTCCCGGTCAGCTTGGCACCATCCTGTTTGAACGTAAACGTGAGGGGAAACGGGTCACCACCCGTCTGCATGTTTCCAGACCAGCTTCCGGAAATATCGGCGGCCAGCGCCGCCCCGGCAAAAATGGCGCAAAGTACGGCAGTGGCGAAAAAAACTCGTCGAGTCATGCATGCAATTCTACCGCCGCGGATTCGGTTAAGCTAGTCTGGAGCTACAGGTATGAAAAGGGACGACGACGTGAGTTGGAGCCGGCTCGGCAGGATCGAGAAGGTATTTCTCGTCCTGATGGCGATCTGGGCGCTGCTTTACTTCACGGGCATGGCGCAGAAATACCAGACGCTGGCCGGGGTAGCCGCGGTCTGCATGGGAGTCGCCGCCATTGTCAAGATCGGCCGGATGGCGCTGCGCAACCTGATCTGGAGGCTGCGCAACCGGCTGATCGTGGCCTACCTGTTCATCGCCGTGGTGCCCATCGTGCTCATCCTGGCGCTGATGCTGGTCACCTCCTACACCTTGGTGGGGCAGATCGCGGTGTACATGGTGCAGAAAGATCTCGACAACCGCATCAGCACGCTGAAACTCCGCGCGGAAGCGCTGACGCGGGCGCCCGCGAGGGATCCGCAACGCGCGATGCAGCGCACCCTGTCCCAGCTGAAGAGCAGCTTTCCGGTCTTCGAAATGCTCTCCACCGGCGAACAGGAGTTCCGCTATCCGCCCGATTCCAAACTCTCCGCGCCGCCCGAACTGCCCGGGACGTCCAAGAACGAGAGCGGCCTCATCACCAAACTGTATGGCGATACGGAGTTTCTCTTCGCGTGGGCGCACTCCGAGCAGGGCGGCAACGAGGTCACGATTCTGGCGCCCATCACGGCCGAACTGCTCAGCGGCCTGGTGGAAGGGATCGGCGACATCGGGGTTCTCGGCTATACCCGGCGAGCGGCGAAATCGAACGTGCCGGCGGCGGCGAATGCGCTGGATTTCGGGGTCAGCTTTGCCTACCCGGTGTTTGTGCCGTCCTGGGAGAGTCCGCAAGGGCCGCCCCAGAAGTTGTACCTGTTTGTGGATACGCGTTACTCCGCGGTGCTCGGCATCGTCTTCGGCCAGAAGGCCGATTGGAGCGATGTCATGATGACCTCTCTGCTTGTGCTGATCAGCGTATTCCTGCTGGTGGAGATGGTGTCCCTGCGCGCCGGGGTCAAGTTGACGCGCGCCATCACGGGCGCGGTGCACGAGTTGTACGAAGGTACCCAGCACGTGCGCGAGGGCGATTTCTCCTATCGCATTCCGGTGAAAGGCGCCGACCAGATTGCCGAACTGGCCGGCTCGTTCAACACCATGACCCAGAACCTGGGGCGGCTGATTGTGGTGGCCAAGGAGAAGGAACGGCTGGAATCTGAGCTGGCCATCGCGCGCGACGTGCAGAACCAACTCTTCCCCAAGGACGTGCCGTTCACCAAATCCCTGGAATTGAAGGGCGTGTGCAGCCCGGCGCGGATGGTATCGGGCGACTACTACGATTTCATGGCGCTGCCGAATGACGGCCTGGCATTCGCCATCGGCGACGTGGCGGGGAAAGGGATCTCGGCGGCGCTGTTGATGGCCACGATTCAATCCACCATGCGGACCCAGTTGAGTACCGCCAACGGCAACCCGCTGGCGCGGCTCTCGGCCGCGAAGATGGTGGCGACCCTGAATCGCCAGCTCTACGCCACCACGTCTCCGGAGAAGTACGCAACCTTTTTTTTCGCGCTCTACGACGAAGACCTGCATGCGCTGACCTACACCAACGCGGGACACCTGGCGCCCATACTGTTGCGCGGCAACGACATCCAAATGCTGGATTCCACGGGCACGGTGGTGGGCGCGTTTCCGGCGTCGGTCTACGAAGAAAAGACCGTGGCGCTGGAGCAGGGCGACGTACTGCTGGCTTACACCGACGGCATCGTGGAACCGGAGAACGTGTACGGCGAGATGTTCGGCGATGAGCGTCTGAAAGATCTGCTGGTGAAGTATGCCAGGACAGATTCCGCGGAACTGATCGCGCGCACCATGGAGGCGGTGGTGCACTGGACCGGAGCGGGTGAATTGCAGGACGATATGACCATGGTGGTGGCGCGGCGCTTATGAAAATTCTGACCGCTGCGGAAATGCGGGAAGTGGACCGGCGGACCATGGAAGCCGGCATCCCGGGTATCGTTCTGATGGAGAATGCCGGGCACCGGGTGGTGGAGTTCCTGGCCGAACGTTTCGCCCCGCTTGCGGAGCAACGCATCGTGGTGCTTTGCGGGAAGGGCAACAACGGTGGCGATGGCCTGGTGATCGCCCGCCAGTTGCACACGCGATTCCGGCCGGCACGGCTGCACGTGGTACTGCTGGCGGAACCCGGGGAACTGAAGGGCGACGCGGCGGCGAATCTCGCGTACCTGCGGGCCGCCGGGGGCACGGTGGAGAGCGAAATCCCGGTGGAAGCGCGCGCCGCCACGCTGGTAGTAGACGCACTGTTGGGCACGGGCCTGAGCGGAGCGGCCACGGGGCGCATGTTGCAGGGCATCCGGGAAGTCAATCACGGTTTTCCCCTGGCCGCGGTAGTGGCGGTGGACCTGCCATCCGGCATGGCGAGCGACTCCGGCGAGCCTTCCGGCGAATTCGCGTTCGCGCGCGCGGATTACACGGTGACGTTCACCGCGCCCAAGGTGGCCCACGCCATGCCGCCGAACTGCGACCACACCGGGGAACTGGTGGTGGGCGCAATAGGTAGCGCGCCCGAGTTGTATGCGGACGCGTGGCTCGCGCTGCTGGAGCCGGCGATGTTCGGCGAACTGCTGGCGCCGCGCGAGCCTTGGGGGCACAAGGGCACCTACGGTCACGTGCTGGTGGTGGCGGGGTCGCGCGGCAAGACCGGCGCGGCGGCGATGGCCGGGCTCGGGGCGCTGCGCGTGGGAGCGGGGCTGGTCACCGTGGCGTCGGCCGAAAGCGCGATCGCGGAGATCGCGTCTTATGCGCCGGAACTGATGACGGAGCCGCTGCGCGAGACCGAATCGGGCAGCATCGCGCTCAACGCCAACCTGCAAGCGCTGGCGCAAGGCAAGAGCGTGGTGGCCATGGGGCCGGGCCTGGGGCGCGCACCGCATATCGCGGCGATGATACACGCGCTGGCCGAGGCGTTCGAAGGCCCGATGGTATTGGATGCCGATGCGCTGATGGGCCAAACGAGCGGCACCCCCTCGCGCATGCGCATCCTTACGCCGCACCCCGGCGAAATGGCGCGCCTGATAGGGAAAACCACCGCCGAAATTCAGGCCGACCGCATCGGCGCGGCGCGCACTTATGCTGCGGCGCATGGCGTCACCCTGGTCCTCAAGGGCCAGCGCACCGTGATCGCGTTCCCCGACGGCCGGGTGTGGATCAACCCCACCGGCACGCCGGCGATGGGGAAGGGCGGCAGCGGCGACATCCTCACCGGGATGATCGCGGGAATGGTAGCCCAGTTCCCGGAGCGCGCGGATCAGGCGGTGGCGGCGGCGGTTTACCTGCATGGTCTCGCGGGACAGTTGGGTGCGCACGCACTCGGGGATAAGTGTCTGATCTCTACCGATCTACTGCAATATCTTCCGGACGCGATGGAGGAGTGTGCCGACGTACCGCACCGCGTCTGAAGAGGAGACCGTGGCACTGGGAGAGCGGCTGGCGGGTGAGTTGCCGCGCTCTGGCGTGGTGCTGCTGATCGGCAATCTGGGGGCGGGCAAACCCACGTTCGCCAAGGGAATCGTGCGCGGGCGCGGCGCCGCGGAGTACGATGACGTTTCCAGCCCGACCTTCACTTTGATCCACGAGTACGGGCAAGACGGCAGCGTGTACCACATCGATCTCTACCGCCTGGACGAGGCGCGGCAGGTGGCCACGCTCGGGCTGGAAGAGATCTTCGACCGCGACGCGCTGGTGCTGATCGAGTGGGGCGAGCGCTTTCGGGAGCTGATGCCGGCGGAACGTACGGAGATCCAGATCCGGACCGTGGAAAACGACGAAAGGGAAATCGAAGTCGGACAAGTCACATGAGCAGCGCAATGAGCAAACAACCGTGGGCCCTGATTCTGGGGGCGAGCAGCGGCTTCGGCGAGGCGAGCGCGGTGGAACTGGCACGCGCCGGCATGAACATTTTCGGCGTGCATATGGACCGGCGCGACAAACTCCCTCACGTCGCCGAAGTGCAGGAGCGGATTCGGGCGCTGGGGCGGGAGTGCGAATTTTTCAATTTCAACGCCGCCGATGAAGCGAAGCGCAAGGATTGCGTGGAGCAGATCCGGACGCGGCTGGCGGCTGCACAGGGCTGGCTGCGCGTGCTGATGCACTCGCTGGCGTGGGGCGCGCTCAAGCCATTGGCGGGCGCGGAGATTGTGGCCAACAAGAAGCAGATCGAATCCACGGCGGACATCATGGGCCACTCGCTGGTCTATTGGGTGCAGGAGTGCCTGCTGGCCGGGCTGTTCGACAAAGGCACGCGGATTTTCGCGATGACCAGTTCGGGCGGCACGCGCGCCATCCCGGAGTACGGACCGGTAGGCGCGGCCAAGGCCATCCTGGAGGCGCACATCCGGCAACTGGCGCTGGAACTGGCGCCGGCGGGCATCACCGCCAACGCGATTCTGGCCGGGGTCACCGATACGCCCGCGCTGCGCCTCATCCCGGGGCATGAGAAACTGATGGAGATCGCGCGCCTGCGCAACCCGAGCAGGCGGCTGACAACGCCGGAGGACGTGGCGCGATGTATCGCCGCGCTGTGCCATCCGGCGACGTATTGGATGACCGGCAACACGATTCACGTGGATGGCGGCGAGAACATCGTAGGATGAAACCGATGGACAACGGACTGCCCTGCCTGGATCTGCTGGAAGCCACGCCGGCGATTTTGCGCGGCCTGATGGCCGAACTCTCCGCCCAGGACCTACGCTGGAAGCCGGCGCCCGAGCGGTTTTCGGTGGGCGAGGTGCTGGCCCACCTCAGCCATTCCGAGGGACACTGCTTCCGGGCGCGTCTGGACCGTTTCCTGAGCGAAGACAATCCCGAGTTCGAAAGCGATGACGCGCAAGACCACTTGGAGTTGTATCGCAATATGGACCCCGAGGACGCCTTCGACCATTTCGAGGAACAGCGCGAGACCAACATCGAAACGCTGCGCGACTTGCCGCCGGGGTCGGGCGAGCGCAAGGCAGTGCACCAGGCAGTGGGACTGCTCACCCTTGCGCAGATGCTGCACGGGTGGGCGCTGCACGATCTGGGGCACATCCGGCAGATTGCGGAATTAGTGCGCGCGCGAAAATACCTGTCGGGCGCGGGTCCGTTGGGCAGCTTCTACCAACTGAAACCATGACAATCCACCGCCTGTTCCTGGCCTTCGCCCTCGCTGGCACGCTGGCCGCACAGACCTTCATACAGATGTCGGACCCGCAGTTCGGCATGTTCGCCAAAGACAAGGATTTCGTGCAGGAGACGGCGAACTTCGAGTTCGCCATTGCCACGGCGAACCGGCTGAAACCGGCCTTCGTGGTAATCACCGGCGACCTGCTCAACAAGTCCGACGATGCCGCGCAGGCGGCGGAGTATAAGCGCATCACGGCTAAACTGGACCCGAAGATCAGGCTCTTCAACGTGGCCGGGAACCACGACGTGGGCAACGAGCCGACCAGGGAATCGCTGGCCCAGTATCGCGAGCGCTACGGCGCCGACTATTACAGTTTCCGCGTGGGCGATGTGGCGGGAATCGTGCTCAATTCGAATCTGCAGAAAGGCGTGGAGAAGGTGCCCGAGGAGGCGGCGAAGATGGAGGCCTGGTTCCGCAATGAATTGGACCGGGTCAAACTGGCGGGCGCCAGGCACATCATCGTGTTTCAGCACATTTCCTTTTTCCTGAAGGACCCGAATGAGGAGGACCAGTATTTCAACCCTCCGAAGACGGTCCGCGAGCGCTATTTGCGGCTGCTGCACGAGTATGGGGTGCAGCAGGTTTTCGCCGGCCACTACCACCGCAACGAGCTGGGGCGAGACGGCGATCTGGAAATGGTGACCAGCGCGCCGGTGGGCATGCCGCTGGAAGGTGCGAAATCGGGTCTCAGGGTGGTCACGGTGAAGGACGGTACGGTGACGCACAAGTTCTACGATTTCGGCGAGTTGCCGTAACCGGAATGGCGTGTTCAGCCGCGCCATTTGGACTATAATCCTATCCAGCTCATATGATCACTGAAAGCCAATTGAATGCATTCCTGGGTCAGAACATCAGCCAAATCTGCCAGATCGGCTACGCTGATCCCAACGACAACCACTGTGCCCATTTCGTGTGTCACGCGCTTGGGTATCAGTTCGGGTTCACCTGCCGCGGCATGAAGGTTGGTACGGGAACGCCGGCGAATATCCGGGTGCAGGAGGTGTTTCCGCGGTGTCCTGTGGTGGGGACCTGGGCCTCGCGGCCGAATAGCGTTACGGCCTGCCTGGTCTTCATCACCAACGCCTCCAACGTAAACGTTGCTTCGAAGACCATGGCCAACGTTCCGCGCAAGCACGTGGGCATCTTCCTGGGCAGCAATATTTGGCACTACTCGAACAGCCAGCACAAGGTGGTGAGGCAAACGCCGCAGGAGTTTTCCCATCATTATGCGTCGCCCGATAACGCGATGTTCTACGGAACCTTGCCATGAGGCGGTCCGCGACCGTGGCCGTGGCTCTGGCCGCACTGACGGCGATCGGTTGCGGACCCGGGCCGGCGCCGAACACCCAACAACGGGAGCAAGCGGCGGCGCATGAAATCGCCGTGCATATCGGCCATCGCCCTCCGCTGCCGAAAGACATCATCGATGCGGCAATCTCCAGCGGCCAGGTGGATCTGTCGGTTTCCCCATCGTGCCGGAACGTGGGAACGGAACCGGCCGACCGGACGATTGGCCGCTACCTTGCCGGGTTTCTGGCGGAGTTGTCCAAACCACAAGGTGTGAGCTGGATCGAGACCGGTGTCGAATCGGGAAAATCGCCCGAGGGCGCGGCCATCTGGAGCTGCCGGATGCTGATCCGCCATGTCGATGGCGACGATCGCTGGGGTTGGGGAGTCCGGTTCGACGTCCGGCAAAGTGACGGGCTGGTGATGCCGGCCTCGTTCACCTGCATCGGAGGCGGATAGCGCCGGTAGAACTCACGCGGAGACTCCAGGCGCGCGTGTCTATTCGCCCGGATCGTTCTTTTGTGCAGCCGACCTGCTCTCGGCAGCTTCAGTGCGATGGCGCTCAAGTTCCCCTCGGCCGGAGGCTGAGGAGTTTGTAGGATGGGCGGTGGCTATTCCGGCTCGGTGATCCTCAGGCACCGATCCGCTTTCGGGCGTGCCACCTCTTGTGTTGCGCCGCCCGGCCATCGGATCTCGATACTCGCGATTTCGGAATCCGCGCCCAGGCCGAAATGCACGCGGCGACTACTCGAGGATGCATAGCCGACCGCCGTAGTGACGTGATTGTACTGAACGCCGGATGTAGAGGCGAGGCGCACGGCCGCGCCGATCGCATCCCGATTGCTGCGGCGGCCGGTGAGCAGCAAGTCGATCCAATGCTGCCTGGGGCCGGAGATGTTCCGAAGGAGCTTGGCCGGCTCATTCAGGCACGAAATCACCACATCCACTCGCCCGTCGTTGTCGAAATCGCCGAACGCGCAACCGCGGTGCGTTCCAGGTTCGGCCGCCCCGGATGGCGGGCCGGAAGCGGCATCCACGAACCGTCCGGCGGGAGTGTTCAGGAACACCGAATTGGGCTGCCGGTAGGTACGGCTGCTATACAGTGCCTCGTTGTCCATGACATGGGCATTGGCCGTGAAAATGTCCTTCCATCCATCGTTATTGAGATCGAAAAACCCAACCCCCCAACCCGCCCACGGCAGGCTCAACGCCGCCAGCCGGCTGGAATAGCTGGCGTCCACGAAGGAGCCTTTGCCCGTGTTGCGAAACAGTCCGAAGCTCTCGTTTGACAGGGCGGTCAAGACGGCGTCCGGCCGGCCATCGCCGTCCACGTCGCGGAAATCGGCGCCCATGCTGGAGACCGCCTTGCCATCGATGTTGAACGCGATCCCCGCGCGAATCCCGACTTCGGAAAAACGTCCGCCGCCTTCGTTGTGGAACAGGAAATTGCGTTCGGTGTCGTTGGTCACGAGCGCGTCCATGCGCCCGTCGCCATCGTAATCGGCGAACACCACCGACATGCCTTTTCCTATGTGCGCGCCGATTCCCGAGGAGGTGGAAACGTCGCTGAAGGTCCCGTCGCCGTTATTGTGATAGAGAGTGTTGGGAAGTCCTGCATAGTACTTCGGGTGGCAATAGGAGCGGTAGCCGGGCTTGGGCTCGCCGCAATACCGGCGCCCACTTGCAGTAGTTCACGACGAACAGGTCCAGCCGGCCGTCGTTGTCGTAGTCGAACCAGCCGGCCGAAATCGACCAGGGTTTGGGTGGCGCCGCGATGAGCCCGGCTTTTTCGGTGACGTCCGTAAAGGTGCCGTCGCCGTTGTTGCGATACAGAATGTTCCGGTTCACTCCGGCGACGAACAGGTCGTCCCATCCGTCGTTGTCGTAATCACCCACCGCGACGGCCATGCTGTAGCCCTCGGCGGCCACGCCTGCATGCGCTGTAACGTCGGTGAAGGTGCCGTCCCGGTTGTTGTGATAGAGGCGGTTCCAGTAAGATTTGCCGGATTTCACCAGACTCGGAATCGCCGCGCCGTTCACGAAGTAGATGTCTTCGAAGCCATCGTTATCGTAGTCGAGGACCGCCACTCCTCCCGGCATAGTCTCGATCTGGTA
>JAPKZC010000108.1:0-3324 GCA_026394025.1 Candidatus Solibacter sp. | reverse complement strand
GCAGCCCTCGGCCGCGGCGGCCTGCCGGTCGGCGTCCCGGCTCCTTCCCTGCTGCGCATAGACGCCGACCAGCAGATAGCGCAGACGGCACTGATTGGAAATCGTCAGCGCCTCTTCCAGGACCCGTGCCGCAGCGTCGAGTTGCCCGGCCTGATGGAGCGCCTTGCCCAGTTCGAAGTGCGCGTCCACGGCCCGCGGACTGAGCGCCAGCGCTTCGTGCAACATCTCGAGGCCCTCGGCCAGGCTGCCCTGTTTATGCAGGAACACGCCGTAAGCCAGGTAGGGATGGTACTCGCCGCCGGCTAACTCGACGGCGCGGCGATACGCCCGCGCGGCATCGGCGAACTTGCCGAGTGCTTCGTGGGCCAGCCCGAGATTCTCGTAGACGCGGCTCTGCTCGCTGCCGAGCGAGCGCGCTTTCTGAAACGCTTCGATTGCCTTTTCGAACCGGTTCTCCTCATACCAAGCGCGCCCGGAGAAATACCACGCTTCGCTGTCGCGTGGGTCGAGGCGCAGTGCCCTGGCGAATGCCTCCTGCGCCGGCTCCCACGCCTCCCGGCCGGAATACACGCGCCCGGCCAGCACGTACGCGCGCGCGTAGCGGCTGTCGAGTGCCAGCGCCCGCGTGGTCTCCGCGAGCGCCTCTTCCGGCTTGCCGAGATTGAAGAGCGCGGCTCCCAGGAAGACGCGCACATCCGCACGATCGGGGTAGCGGGCGAGGTACTCGCGATATAGCTCCACGGCATCGGCAGGACGGTGTGTCCGATAGCTGGTGTTTGCCCGGTCCAGCAGGTTTGCGGCCTCACCCGACTGCGGGCCAGCCGCCAACAGGCCGATGGCTGCGAACTGGATGAGCCACAACATCACTCCGACGTTATCATCCCGCGGCGGCCGCCAGTTTGCAGCGCAGGGTGCGGGCGCCAAATCGCGGCAACGCAAGCTTCTCTCGCCCGCCACATCCCGCGCTTACGGAGTCCTTGCCGCCGTACGCTTCGCCACCGTGTAGTCAAACGCCCCCAGCTGACAACCGAACTTGCCTGGGGAGAGCGAGGCGGGCAGCGGCCGGTCTTTCAACAGATCCCGGGCCTGGGCATAGTCCGCCGCCGCCACATCCACTTCGACCTTCGTCACGCGGTTGGTGAGGTTCACCAATACCAGGATCTCTTCATTGCCCTTCTTCCGGACGAAGCTGACCACGCCATCGGGATTGCTGCTCTTCACCCAGACCAGTTCCCCCGAGGTGAGCGCGGATTCCTGCTTCCGCATCGCGATCAACCCCTTGTAGAACTCCATCTTGCGCGCCCCAAACGGGTGTCCGGAACCGGGCTTTATCTCCCATCGGATGGACACATGAGACTGCTGCTGAGGAGGCGTTGTATCGCCGATCTCCTGGCCGTTGTAAAGGAACGGGATTCCGTCCAGAGTGAAGTTCATAACCGAAGTGGCCAGGGCCGCCTTCTCGCCGAATACCACATCCACCCGATTCCGGTCGTGGTTGTCGTTCAAATGCACGAAGCGGGCGCCGCGTGGAAAGGAGGCTTTGGCTTTTTCCCACTGCTGACGTATGCGTTCCGCGGATTCGCCGTTCACCAGCACGGCCTGCAAGGCGGAGTAGTAGGGGAAGTTGTAGCTGATGTCGAACGCCTTAAGCTGATGCTCCGGCACGTCCGCCTCGGACAGCATAATCACATTCGGGTTGACCTTGTCCAGGGCGTCCCGCGCCTGCTCCCAGAATTCGAGCGGGATGTGGCTGGGCCAGTCCACGCGGAAGCCGTCGATGCCCACATCCCGAACATAGTGCACCATGTTGTTGCGAAAATACTCCCGCACCTGCGGGTTCGTGAAATCCGGCATCGGCGTCTTCCACCGCGAAATCACCAGCGCGCCGTCCGGAGTGCGCTGGAAGAAGCCCGGCCTGTTCAGGAGGACACAATCGTTCGCGCTGTGCGCATAGACGACGTCCATCATCACCTTGAGACCCAACTTGTGCGCCTCCGCCACCAGCGCCTTGAGGTCCTCTTCCGTACCGTACTCCGGGTCAATCCGCTCGTAGTCCTTGATCTCATACGGTGTGCTATACCCGCCCTGCACGGCGGACGGGTAGCCGTGCACATTGAGCGGGCTCAGGAAGACGACATCGGCTCCCAAGCCGACGATGTGGGGCAGGCGTGCGGTCACGGCCTTCAACGTCCCTTCCGGCGTGAAAGAGCGCATCCAGACCTGGTAGATGACCGAGCGTTCCAGGAAAGCCGGGGCCGCGCGGGCGTTCCGCGAGGCGACGGATTGCGCCAGCGCGCTTACACTGGCGGCCAGCGCCAGAAGCAGAGTCAGGAATAAGCGTCGTTTCATGTCTTAAAACTCCACGGCGAGGTAAAGCTGCATTTTTCTGCCCTCGGACGACGAGGTGACTCTTCCGTAATCGGCGCTGGTGATGCTTGTGTTGGGACCGCCCCAGCGGACGAAGTTGAACGGGTTGTTGACGTCCATCCGGAACTGCGCACGAATCCTTTCCTTGATCGGAAACCCCTTGCCCAAGGAAATAGACTCCGCCTTTTGGGTAAATCCGCGCACCCAGTCCAGAGTAGGAGCCGTATTGCCGAACTCATAAGCGGGAGGCGTGACAAAGGCGCCGGCCGGAGCGAAATAG
This sequence comes from Candidatus Solibacter sp., assembly GCA_026394025.1. GTDB lineage: Bacteria > Acidobacteriota > Terriglobia > Bryobacterales > Bryobacteraceae > Solibacter. Next base: position 677 of record JAPKZC010000108.1, on the reverse strand, counting down.
CGAGAGACCGCCGGGTCGAAGGCACGAGGATTGGTCACGCCGAAAATGGCAACGCCCGGCACATAATTGGCGAACTTGGCGCCGTATCCCAAGACCGACAGATTGTTGGAGGCGCCGAAGCCCATGGCGGAACCGTCGGTGTAGCGGAAGTACCCCGACAGGGTCCAGCCGCCCACTACTGCCCGCAAGGCTGGATTGCCCGAATTGAGAAACCTCTTCTTGGGGCCGGACGGCAACTCGAAGCTGGCATTGACCACCAGAGTGCGGCGGCGAATCGCCGCTGTAGGTCATCGGCCGGTAGGGCGTGTACTGGGTACTCTGGAGAGTGCTCATGTTCGTCATCCAGGTCCAAAAAGCGAGGAGCGTGAGGCCGTTTGAATATCGCTTGGTGGCCTTCACTTGCAGGGAGTTAAAACGCGCGCTACCGACCGGGTCGTTCTCGGCGCCGGTCCCGACGGAGGTGTACTGCGGGAACGGCATGAGGGCCTGCGCCACAGTGTTCCTCGAGTAGGTCGGGAAGGCCGGGAACGGCACGGGAACATTGGCTGCGGCGGCGCCGGCGGACCCGGCGGTTTGCAGCAGCAGATTGCCGAGGGACATGTACTTCTTGTCGACGAAGTTGAAGTTGCTTCCGGCCGCCAGGTGCGTCGAATGGCTCCCGATGTCAGCGACATCGA
>JAPKZC010000241.1:5559-6912 GCA_026394025.1 Candidatus Solibacter sp. | reverse complement strand
CACCGGGAACGACAGTTTGAGGGTTTCGTTCAAGCGAGCCAGCGTACCCGAGCCGTGGAGCCACAGGTAGCGGAGCACCAGATCGGCGACTACCGAGCGGGGTATACCCAAGTCCTCCAGGCGATCCGGTACGATGGGCCAGCAATCTTGCCGGAGGGTTTGCGGGGCTGCGTGCGCGGCGGTCATCCGTAGGCAAATATACACGAGCCCGGCGGCCGGGTACCAGTACCCAATTGGATAACGTGGATGGCGCGCCAATAGGTATATTGGGGGGCGCACAAGAAGGCCCGGATGCGCGCGCGAGGCTGCGCGTTCCGAACGGCGGCGGGGTCTGCCGCGAGGGGGGGTCAGCAGAGGGGGACTGGTTACCCTTCGGCCTTGCCGACGACGATGACGGAGAAGGTGAGGTCGCCGACTTTCACGGTGAGCACCCAATCGTGTTCGCCTTCCTTGCCGACTCCGGGGGCGGTGGCGCCAGCGGGAGGAGTCTCGAGCGACAGGACGGCGGGGTGCGGCGTGCCGGAGGCCTTGCCGCTCATCTTGACCAGGTCGTCGTAGGCGGGCTTGGCGGCGGGGTCTGGGTCCGCGGCGAGGGGCGTCATGAGGGCGAAATCGCGCTGCGGGGCAACGCCGGAATGGGCGCCGTCCACAGGGAACAGACTATAGCGGAGGGTGTAGACGCCGGCTGGAATGACCTGACCGCGGCGGTCGGCGCCCTTGCCGGGAAAGCGGATGACGCCGAGCAGGGTGCCCTGGGGAAGGCCGAAGGAGACAGCGGCGTCGTCCGGTTTGGCGGCCACCGGCAGGGATTTCGTCAGCCAGATTTCGCACCAGGCGCCGGAGGCGCCGTTGACGCGAAGCCCCTGGGTCTGCATCACCGGCCCGTAGGCGGCGGGCAACCCTGGCACGGCCGATGCGAGCATTTCGAGCTTATAGTCTTGGGCTAGTGCGGAGAAGGCAACCAGCAGGAAAACAAAGGGAAGAAGGAACAGACGGTTGTTCATGGCAATCGCGGGGGGCAGAAATATGGAGCGGGAGACCGGATTCGAACCGGCGACATCGACCTTGGCAAGGTCGCACTCTACCAGCTGAGTTACTCCCGCTCAGCGTAAAACTCTATTTTTACCCGGAAACATTACCGATGTCAAACGTTACGGGGAAGACATACAAACGAAAGCACTTATAAACTTGCAGGAAAGTCGTTTTGCTGTGCTATTCTACTTCTCGGTTAAGGGTACAGAAGCTGCGACGGAGCGTGCGGTGTAACGGGCGCTGCACTGGCGATTCTACCTGGAGCCAGCACCTGCGAGTCTGCGCTGTTGTGGAAAACCTTGTGGAAATAGTGTGCTCTTC
>JAPKZC010000241.1:0-5493 GCA_026394025.1 Candidatus Solibacter sp. | reverse complement strand
GCTCTTCGTGTGTAAAAACTGATGAATCACTGGGATCAACTACGTAACTACCTGCAAACAAAAGTCAGTGCCGAAGGATTCGACAACTGGCTCAAGGGCACGGCGGAGGTCGGCCAGGAAGGCGACACCTTGTATGTTTCAGTACCGGACCGGGAGACGCGGGCGTGGCTGGAAACGGAGTATGCGGGCCTGATTGTCGCCGGGATTCGAGAGATTGGGCTGGCTTTGCGGCAGGTGAGTTATGAGACGGCGGCCCCGCGGGCCCCGCGGGCGATGGCGCCACCACAGGTGAACAGCGGCTCGAGCGAAGCGGATGCTTCTTCGTCGGCGCTCAACCCGAAATTCACCTTTGATTCGTTCGTGGTGGGGGCGTGCAACCAGTTCGCCCATGCGGCGGCGAAATCCGTGGCGACGAACCCGTCCCGCAGTTACAATCCCCTGTTTTTGTATGGCGGCGTGGGCATGGGCAAGACGCATTTGATGCACGCCATCGGTCGCGAGTTGATCGACCGGCATGGCGCGATGCGGATCATTTATACGTCCAGCGAGCGCTTCATGAACGATATGATTTCGTGCATCCGTACGGAGCGGATGCAGCAGTTTCACCAGCGCTATCGTGAGGCGGACGTGCTGCTGGTGGACGACATCCAGTTGCTGGGCAACAAAGAGCGCACGCAGGAGGAGTTTTTTCACACCTTCAACGAGTTGCACGATCATCAGAAGCAGATCGTGATTTCGAGCGATTCGCCGCCGAAGGACATTCCGGGATTGTTGGAGCGGCTGCGCTCGCGTTTCGAATGGGGACTGATGGCGGACATACAGCCGCCGGACCTGGAAACCAAGATGGCGATTCTGGACAAGAAGGCGGAGATGGAAGGCATCAAACTGCCGGACGAAGTCCGCTCCTTCATGGCATCGAAGACCAAGTCGAATGTGCGGGAACTGGAAGGGGCGCTGGTCAAGTTGATCGCCTATTCTTCGCTGACGGGAACACCGATCAATCTGCAGATGTCGCAGCAGGTATTGAAGCACCTGGTGCACGTGCAGGACCGCCGGGTAACGATCGATGCGATCCAGAAGGCGGTGGCGGAGAAGTTCCAGGTCAAGCAATCGCAACTGAAGGAAAAGAGCAACACGAAGAAAGTGGTGTATCCGCGGCAGGTGGCGATGTACCTGGTGAAGGAGTTGACCAACGCATCGCTGCCGGAGATCGGTCGGGCGTTCGGCGGGAAGCACCACACCACGGTTATTCACTCGATCAACAAAATCGAGAAAGGCCGACACACCGAAGCCGAATTGAACAGGTTACTCCACAGTCTAATGGACTCATTACAATGAGTTTATTGAGTTTTGCACAATTGCCCTATTTTGGAGCATGAGGAAGGCTGTGCAAATTCCGTGGTGGAGCGCGGTTCCAGAGCGTTTTCGGCGGCTTGCGATACGGCCGCTGGCATGGCGGAAAGTAGTTGAGTTTAGTATAATTTAGATAGTCTCAAACAGGTTGCACAGGAGCTGGGAATACGGTTGCGGGATGCATTTTGAGATAGCCGGGAAAGAATAGGAGCTGCGGGCATGGAATTCACCGTCAACAAGAGCGATCTGGTACGCGAGTTGAGTCTGTCGCAAGGCGTGGTGGAGAAGAAAACCACCATACCTATTCTCTCGAATGTGCTACTGGAGGCGGCGGACGACCGGTTGACGCTGACCGCCACGGACCTGGAACTGGGCATCCGCTGCTCCTGCCCGGCGCGGGTGAAGAAGGAAGGCGCGGGGACGGTCCCGGCGCGCAAGTTACTAGACTACATGCGCCTGTTGCCGGAAGGCGACGTGAACATGAAGTTCCTGGAGAACCATTGGGCGAGCATCACGAGCGGGCGCTCGCGGACGCGGATCGCGGGGATGTCGCGGGAGAGCTTTCCGGAACTGCCGCAGATGCCGGAGCCGATCGCGGAGGTGCCGGTGAAGACGCTGGCGTCGATGATCGCGCGGACGTCATTTGCGATCTCGAATGAGGAATCGCGGTTCACGCTGAACGGCGCGCTATTGTTGATGCGGCCGGAAGGGCTGACGATGGTGGCCACGGACGGGCACCGGTTGGCATACGTGCAGGCATCGCCGGCGGAGAGCGGGACGGCGGACAAGCCATTTCGGGCGTTGATTCCCAAGAAGGCGATGAACGAGTTGACCAAACTGAGCGACGATGCGGGGGCGGACGCAAAGGCGATTGTGGCGGGCGACGACAATCACTTGTTCTTCCAGGTGGGGCACCGGTTGCTGATCACGCGGAAACTGACGGGAAACTTCCCGGACTATGAGCGGGTGCTGCCCAAGGATCACCAGTTCACCGCCAAGCTGGAGAAGGCGGAGATCCGGAGTGCGATCGAACGCGTGGCGCAGTTTGCGGACGAGCGGTCGCGGGCCATCCGGGTGCAGTTCGCGGCGGGTGAGGTGCGGGTGTTTTCCTCGAGCGTGGAAACCGGAGAGAGCGAAGAGAGCGTGTCGAGCGAGTACAGCGGACCGGATATCGAGATTGGGTTCAACGCCCAGTATCTGCTGGACTTTCTACGCGCGATTTCGCAGGATCAGGTGGCGTTCGAGCTAAAAGACCAGAAGAGCGCGGGCGAGATGCGGCCGGCCGGCGAGGGCATCGCGGATCAATACCGCTACGTCGTGATGCCGATGAGAATCTGAAGTATTTCAAGCCAGTAAGGAACTATGCCAAACGAAGTCAACCCCGCCGGGGGAGATGTTTACGATTCCAGTAGTATCAAGGTGCTCGAAGGGTTGGAGGCGGTGCGACTGCGTCCGGCCATGTATATCGGCTCGCCGGGCGACATGGGTCTCCACCACCTGGTGTATGAAGTAGTCGATAACTCGGTGGACGAAGCGCTGGGCGGCTACGCCACGGTGATCACGGTGATCATCCATGACGATAACTCGGTCACGGTGACGGACGACGGGCGCGGGATTCCGGTGGGCATCATGGAAGCGGAGGGCGTTTCGGCGGCGCAGGTGGTGATGACCAAGCTGCATGCCGGCGGGAAGTTCGATTCCAAGAGTTACAAAGTATCGGGCGGTCTTCACGGGGTGGGCGTGAGCTGTGTGAATGCGCTTTCGGAACGCCTGGAACTGGAAATTTGGAACGGGGGGTATACCTGGCAGCAGGAATACGCGTGCGGCGTTCCCAAGGCGCCGCTGGCGAAGACGGGCAAGGCGGGTAAGAAGACCGGTACGCGGGTGACGTTCAAACCCGATCTGACGATTATGGAAGCGTCGGTGTTCAACTACGACACGCTGGCGCAGCGGCTGCGCGAGCTGGCGTTTTTGAACAAGGGCCTGAAGATCACGCTGACCGACGAGCGGACGGATCCGGAAAAGGTGACGGAGTTCGTGTACCAGGGCGGCATCAGCGAATTCATCCGGCACCTGAACCGCGGCAAGAGTGTGCTGCATGAGAAGCCGATCCACTTCGAAGCGGATCGCGAGATGCCCGAAAAGGGCACGATCACGATGGAAGTGGCGTTGCAGTATAACGACGGCTACTCGGAGAACGTGTTCAGTTTCGCCAACAACATCAACACGGTGGATGGTGGCACGCACCTCAGCGGATTCCGCTCCGCGCTGACGCGCACCATCAACGCATTTGGCCAGCAGGCGGGATTGTTCAAGGATGTGAAGGACAATCTCTCGGGCGACGACGTCCGGGAAGGGCTGACGGCGGTGGTGAGCGTGAAGGTGCCGCAGCCGCAGTTCGAAGGGCAGACGAAGGGCAAGCTGAACAGCGATATCGCGGGCTTCATGACGCAATTCGTCAACGAGAAGCTGGGCGAGTATTTCGACAAGAACTCGGCGGTGGGCCGCAAGATTGTCGGCAAGGCGATCGACGCCTCGCGGGCGCGGGAAGCGGCGCGCAAGGCGAGGGATCTAACGCGTCGCAAGGGGGCGCTGGATTCCGGCGGGCTACCCGGGAAACTGGCGGATTGCCAGGAGAAGGACCCCAAGCTGTGCGAACTTTTCCTGGTGGAAGGAGAAAGCGCCGGCGGCACGGCGAAGCAGGGACGGGAACGGCGGTTCCAGGCGATTCTTCCGCTGAAGGGAAAGATCCTGAACGTGGAGAAGGCGCGCTACGACAAGATGCTGGGGCATGAGGAAATCCGCTGCCTGATCACGGCGCTGGGCACGGGTATCGGCAAGGACGATTTCGACGTGGCGAAACTGCGCTACGACAAGATCATCATCATGACGGACGCGGACGTGGATGGCTCGCACATCCGCACGCTGCTGCTGACGTTTTTCTTCCGTCACATGAACGAGCTGATAACCCGCGGCAAGGTGTACATCGCGCAACCGCCGCTGTACCGCATCAAGAAGGGCAAGAGCGAGAAGTACATTAAAGACGAGAAGGAATTCACCAAGGAGATCATGCGGCGGGCGACCGAGAACCTGACGGTGGAAATCCACTCCAACGGCGACGGTAAGCCGAAGGCCACGATGGAAGGGCAGGAATTGCGCACCTTTTTGTTGAACCTGGACGAATATCAGTTCATGTTCCACAAAGTGGAGCGGCGGCTGCGCGATTCGCGCGCCGTCGAAGTTTTGGGGGATGTCAGTTTTCAGATCGACCACAAAGCCGATTTTCAGGTGGAAGAGAACCTGAAGCCGGTGTTTGAGGCGCTCAAGGCGAAGGGCTTGAATCCGGAACTGCGCCAGGACGAGGAGCACTCCACGTGGGCCGCGGTGTACCTTGACTCGACGGGAGCGGAACGGAGCGTCGGGATTCAGTTGGCCGCGCAGCCGGAATACCGCCGTTTCCGGGCTTTGGCGCGCACAATCACGAAGTTCAACGAGCCGCCCTTCGTGGTGGTGAAGCACGAGCATCGCGATTCGCAGCCCAACTGGGTTGAGTTGCTGGAGTACGTCAAGAACGAAGGCAAGAAGGATGCCAGCGTGCAGCGCTACAAGGGGCTGGGCGAGATGAACGCGGAACAACTGGCGGACACGACGATGAATCCGGAGAAGCGGACGCTGCTACAGGTGCGGCTGGAAGACGCGGTGAAGAGCGAAGAGATCTTCTCCACACTGATGGGCGAGGATGTAGAGGCGCGGCGCAAGTTCATCGAAGAGAACGCGCTGGATGTAAAGAATCTCGATATTTAGCGGGGTAAAGGAAGCGTGGGAAACCCCTCCTTCGCGGTCGGGGCTCCGAACGGAGCCGCAACCGTAAGGGAGGGTTTCGCGTTTGACGGTTCAGGAAGTGCCGTTCACCAGGGATGCGAGGCGGGCAACAGTGGTTTTCATGGCGCGGCTCTGAGACGAGAGCTCCTCGCCTGCGGCCGCGCCCTGTTCGGCGCTGGCTGCGGTCTGCTGCGTGACCAGTTGCATTTGGGCCAGGGCACTACTGATCTGGGTGACGCCGCGGGCCTGCTCTGTGCTGGCGGAGCGGACTTCGTCGACCAGGGCATTGACGTCGTCCTCGGCCGCCGCGCAGAGCAT
>JAPKZC010000538.1 GCA_026394025.1 Candidatus Solibacter sp. | reverse complement strand
GCGCGCCGGCTTCGCCTCCAGCATGAAGGACTGGCGCACCGTGCTGCGCCTGATTTCCATTTTGCCCATCTTCGTGGCGTTGGTCTGGGCCATCGGTCAGTTTTCGGGCCTGCAAGCTTACCATGCCTCCCACGCCGTAGTCATCGGATTCGTCTACCTCTACAATTTCTACACCCTGCGCCATAGCGGCGGGGTGGGTGCGCGGATTTTCCGCTACTCCCTGTTGGTGCTGGCCGCGGCGTTCTTCGAGCACGCCGTGATTCTGCTGTACCTCTTCAATCGCGGTGGCGCGCCCACCTGGGCACTGTACCTGCACCACGAGACGTATTACGATTTCGCGCTGCACTGCGTGATGGCCTTTGCCGCCATGGCGATGTGGAGTGAGAGCCAGATCGACCGCCTGCGCGATCTGACAGGCGAACTGGATCACCTGCGCCGCGAGCGCAAACAGACGCTGGATTTGGACCGGTTGACGGGCCTGTTGAATCAGGCTGCGCTGGCGCGCCGCGTGGAGGAACCGGCGGGCTTCGAAGGCGTGGTGGTGGTCTGCGACATGGACAATTTCAAGGACATCAACGACCGCTACGGGCATCTGGTGGGCGATGAAATTCTGCGCAACATCGGCAACCTGCTGCAATCTTCCATCCGCCATGAAGATGAAGCGTTCCGCTGGGGCGGTGACGAGTTCGTGATCCTGTTCCGCAATCAGCGCACCGAAGTCGCGGTGCGGCGCATGGCCGATGTCGAATCCCGCCTGCGCGATTTCCGCGTCCGCGGGTTGGGCGTCCTGCCGATTACCTTCAGTTGGGGGACGGCCGACACCGAAGGCCGCGCCCTTCGCGATGCGCTCGACGAGGCCGATCGGAACATGTACACCCTCAAGCGCTCCCGCGCGGCCGAGATCGCACCGCGGGAGCGCCCTCCGGCGCGTTGATGCTTGCGGCGCTGCTGGTGCGAAGTACGCTCCGCCCAGTGCCTCCGCGGGGACGCCCCGGACCTGCTTTACTTTTTCCCCGGCAGCACGAACACCGACGTCCCAACACTCCTGCTATCTGGCCTCGTCGTCGGCGCCGGTGTCGTCGACTCCAAGCTGACAATCGTCGGAGGTCCACCCACCGGCGCGCGCTCCCCCTGCTGCGCCGCCATCGCATTCTTCAACTCCTCCTCGGAAATCGCCAGTGAGAGCTTGACCGTGCCGTCCTTCACGTGCACGTCGATCCGCGGGCCCGCCTGCTCCCCGCCATTCATCATCGCCTTCAACGATTCCATCGATGCTACCAGCTTCTCCGCATCCTTCTGCGAGCGCGCGTGGATCTCCGCGCCGAGTTCGAATCCCTGGCTGACGCGCACGCCGAATTCGAACCGGTCGACCGAATCCAGTTCCTCGCGCTTACCGGTGGGCGCCACGAAGCCCTCGTTGCGCTCGCCCGTGCCCCACACGTCGAAGCGCGCGCGCAGCGATTGGACGCGCGCCGCTAACTGGGCATCCATTGGCGCGCCTTTTCCGCGCCGGTCGATGGCGGCACGCACTGCCGGCGTGTCGCCTGTAGCGCGCGGCGCCGGCGCCCATCCGTGCAAGGTCGAACCTGCCGCGCAGCACCAGGAGCGCGGCCGCTTTCTCGTTGTCGGCGGGGGAAGCCAGCAGGATCTCATCGATGTCGTGAAGCGGGTCGAACCCCGCGATTGCCAGCAGCTTCAGCCACTCCTCGCTGACTTTTAGCGCGCCCGTGCCGGCATCTTTAAACAGCGCCGATCCCGCGATCGCAGGCACGTGAATGCCGAACACGACTTTCGTATTCGCGGGGAGAAAGTCCAGCGCGAAATCTCCCGCCGCTACTAACCGCATCGCCGCCAGAAACACCAGGAGCAACTTCATCGACACCTCCGCGACCCTAGTATGGACCGGCTCTACCACGCCTCCAATACACCCAAAGGTTATCGCTGGTTTCGGTCCGTCTGCCGGCGGAGAAGTGAGTTCCGCGCCGTCATCGACCAGCAGCATGCGCACGGCTTGAATCCACCTCGGGGAGGCGCCGGCCGAGGTCATCCCGTCCGGACACCGTGCGATAGCTCTCCAAGGCGCAGGCGGCGAGGGCGGTCCAACTGAACCTCTCTTCCACCGTCCGGCGCGCACGGGAGCCGATCTGTCGCCGTAACTCAGGCTGAGCGAGAAGGTCGCAGACCGCGGCGGCGAAGGGCTCGGCGCCGGCGCGAATCAGCAGGTCGGCGTTGTCGGCCAGTTCGAGTCCCGAGCAGCCGGGTTGGGTGGAGACGATCGGCTTGCCGCAGGCCATGGCTTCCAGAATCTTGATATTCGTGCCTGCCGAGACCACTAGCGGCGCCACCACCACCGCGGCTTCGGCGTACAAGGGGCGAAGATCCTCCACGAAATCGTGCATCTGAATCCGGGGGTCCAACACACCGGACGGATTGCGCCGGCGGTTGCGTTTCCAGAACCACTCGTGCCGCGGACCCGCCACTACGCGCAGGACGGCTTGCGGGAATCGCGCCCAAACCAGAGGCATGATATCGCCGTTCAGCGCTTCGAAGGCGAGTACATTGGGCAGATGGCGGAATGAACCTACGAACAAGATCTCGTGGGGCGCGCACGCCTGTTCGGAGGGCGCAAAGCGGCGGATGTCCACGCCGTTGGGGATGGTGAAGGTACGGTCGGCCTGGCGCCAACCGGTTTCGATGGCCTCTCTACGATCACCCTCGCAGACAGTCCAGACCGCGTCGTACTCGCGCAGCCACCGCGTCTCGAAGGCCAGCCACCGCTCATACTCTCGGCGCGATTTACGCCCCGGCTCGGTCTCAGCAAGCTGCCGGTAGAGCCCATAAGTGATGTCGTGCTCCACCAGGATCGCCGGAACGCCGGCGGCGCTCTCGCGTAATCCAGCCGTGTGAGTGAACTCGAATTGTACGAGGTCGGGCCGCCATTCGCGGCAAATCTCCGCGATCAGCGCGCGCAGGCTGGGGCATTCCAGTTGCCGGGCCTGTTGCGGTAAACCATCCGGCGCGGGTGAGGTTTCGTCGATATCGACGATGTAGACCTCGTGAAAGACCTCGTGCAGCTTCTCGTAATCGATTACCTCCCGGTGTTCGCGTACCGCCACCAGGACAAAATCCACACGATCGGAGAGCGCGCGGCAAAGGTTGTAGATACGCACCGCGCCGCCGTGGGACAGCGGGAAGGGCAGAAACGGGGAGTGTCAAGGCAAAGTAGAAACGTCCTATTCCCAGCAAAGTAGAAATGTCCTGTTTTAGGGGGGCTGCCTGGGAGGCGGGCTTACAGTGGATTTGATGTTCTGGGGGAGTCGCGCTCCCTGGGGCAGATCCGAAGACCGCTG
>JAPKZC010000938.1:7363-9035 GCA_026394025.1 Candidatus Solibacter sp. | reverse complement strand
TGTCGGCAAACTTCGCGATAAACTGCTTCATGGCGTTCCTTTCTTCTCCGGTGCGTGTCTGGATAACACTACATCGTACGAAGATTCGGAACGCCTCTTCAATTTGGTTGCGGCTCTGCCGCGCTATGTCTCTGCGTTGAAGAACATCTCGAATAGTAGAGGCACCCGCTAATGCTACAGCGCTTCCTCGATCCCGCTACCCTCGCCTCCATCTCCAGCCTGGACCTGGTGGCTAAGACCGTGGTGGATGGGTTTGTAGCGGGTCTTCACCGCTCCCCGGACTTCGGCTTTTCCCAGGAGTTCGCCGAGTACCGCGCCTACGCCGAGGGCGACGACCTCCGCCATGTCGATTGGAACGTCTTCGCCCGCACCGACAAATGCTTCCTCAAGCGGTATCGGGGAGAGACGAATTCCCAACTGCTGCTCCTGCTGGATACCTCGGCCTCCATGGGGTACGGGTCCGCCGGCGTGACCAAGCTCGATTACGCGCGCTTCGTCGCGGCTTCCCTGTGCTACATGGCCAGCGGCCAGCGCGATGCCGCCGGGCTGATCGTCTTCGATGCGGACGTGATGAATTACGTGGCGCCTTCCACCCGCCAGGGACAACTCTTCCGCCTGCTGCACGCCATCGAAAAGGCCGAACCGGGGACGCACACCGATTTCTCCAAGCCGTTCGTCCATTTCCAGAATTTCCTGCATCGCCGCGGCATCGTGGTCGTTATGTCGGATTTCTACGAGGACCCCGACGTCATCGTCAAGACAGTCGAGCCCCTGCGCTACCACGGCAACGAAGTCATCCTGTTCCATATGCTCGACCCGCAGGAACTCAAACCCACGTTCCGCGAGCCCGTACTGCTCTTCGACCTCGAAGAGACCGCCAAATCGCTCGAAGTGTCGCCGGAGTACGCGCACAACGAGTACCGGCGCAAGATCGATGCGCACATCGAAGCGCTCGGTTCGAAAGCCCGCGGGGCGGGCATGGACTATTTTCTGATGGATACTGGGCGGCCTCTGGACGAGGGGCTGCGCGAGTATCTGCAAGTTCGCAAGGGGCGAATGTAAATCGATGGGATTCTTTACGCCATGGTTTCTGGCTGCCGGGTTGGCTGTTGGGCTGCCGGTCTGGCTCCACCTGTTGCGCAAACATAAGACCACGCCTCTGCCCTTCAGTTCGCTGATGTTCTTCGAGAAGCGGACGCAGAGTTCCATCAAGCACCGCCGCCTGCGCTACCTGCTGCTGTTCGCCGCGCGCGCCCTGCTGGTATTGCTGCTGGTGCTGGCCTTCGCGCATCCATATGTGCGGCAGACCGTGCTGGCCTCCAAGCGCTCCGGCGAAATCACCGTGCTGGCGGTGGATAATTCGCTCAGCATGCGCGCGGGCACGCGGCTCTCGCAGGCGAAATCGGCGGCCAAGTCCGCCATCGGCGGATTACGCGTGGGACAGCGCGCCCAGGTGCTGGCCTTCGGAACGCGCGTGCAGGTGATGAGCGAAGTCACCGACGACCACAACTCCCTGAACGCTTCCGTGGATTCCATTGAGCAGGGCGACAGCCGCACATCCTATGGGGAACTGGCGCGTTCGCTGCGCTCCATCGCGCAATCCTTGAAGCTGCCCTTGGCGGTGGAACTCTACTCCGACATGCAGCAGAGCGGCTGGCCGGCCAACTTCAAC
>JAPKZC010000938.1:0-7301 GCA_026394025.1 Candidatus Solibacter sp. | reverse complement strand
GAGCGCCGCGGTACAGCTCAATCCGCACGCTATCGAGGCCAAAGAAACGGGCAACTTCACGGTGGAGAACGTGGTGGCGCCTCGCCGCGTATACGACGCCAGGAAGACGCGCGTGCTGGCCACGGTGGCGGGCTTCGGCAACAAGAAGGCGACGCGCAGCGTTTCCCTGGTGCTCAACGGGCGGGTCACCGAAACCAGGCAGGCGGAGGTGCCGGAGAACGGGCGCGCCACTGTCGAGTTCCTGTCCCTTGATGTGCCTTACGGGCGCAATAAGGGCGAGGTGCGCATCGATGCCGCCGACACGCTGCCGGCGGACGATACCTTCTATTTTTCAGTCGAGCGCATCGAGCGCAGCGACCCGCGCCATGCGCTGTTCGTCCAGGACTCGGCGGGCAGCCGCGGGCTGCTCTACTTCAAGGCGGCGCTCGATGCGGCGGGCCAATCGGCCTTCGAGATCGACCAGGCGACGGTGGAGCAGGTGGCCAACGTGGCGCCGGGCAAGTACGCCTTCGTGGTGCTCAGTGATCTGGGCGCAGTGCCTCCCACATTTGAAAACGCGCTCCGCGACTACGTGCGCGGCGGCGGCAGCGTGTGGATTGCCCTCGGGCACCTCTCCGTGGGCCGCAGCAAGGTGCCGGTCTCCGGAGACACCATACAGGAAGCGCGCTACACGGGCCGCGAGGGGGAGCGCTTCCAGACGGCGGCGTGGCTCGATTCATCGCATCCTTCGATTCTGAAAGACGATCGCTGGGAAGGCGTTAAGTTCTACCAGGCGATTCATGTGGCCCCGGGCAATGCGCGCGTGGCGGCCAGGTTGAGCGACCAGACGCCGCTGCTGCTGGACCGGCAGATGGGCGAAGGGCACGTCCTGATCTTCGCGTCTACCTTCGACAACGTGGCCAACGATTTTCCCGTCCACGCCTCCTTCGTGCCGTTCATCGAACAGACCGCGCGCTACCTGGGACGCCTGGATGCCGGCCCCGCCTCCGTGCTGGTGGGCGGGTTCGCCGAACTGCGCGATTCCAAGGAAAAGGGCGCCGCGGTGGACGTGCTGGACCCCGAGGGTGAGCGCGTTTTTTCCCTCGAAGAGGCCAGCAAGGCGCAGAACATTCAGTTCACTATGGCCGGCTTCTACGATATCCGCCGGCCCAACGGGCGCAACGAATTAGTGGCCGTGAATGCCGACCGGCATGAGAGCGATCTGGCGCCGGTCTCTCCGGACAGTCTCGCCTTGTGGCGGAATACGGCCCAAGGCGCCGCGGGCGGGGGAAGCACCTCCGGCGAGGAACAGAAGCCCGTGTCATTATGGTGGTACGTCATGCTGGCGGTGCTGTTGCTGGCATTGGCCGAGTCTTTGTTGGGGAATCAACATCTTTCGGTTGATAAAGAGGCGGCGGTATGAAACCTTTGGATCGCTTGAGTGAGTATCTGGGAGCCATCGAACGGCGGCTCCGTCTGACGGCACTGACGCGCGGCATCGCGGTGACCGCGGCCATGGCGTTGGGGCTGACCATTGTGGCGGTGCTGGTCATCAATCAGTTCGCCTTCTCCAACGGGAGCGTGATCGGCGCGCGGGTATTCCTGTTCCTTGGCCTCGCCCTGGCGATTGCGGCGGCGCTCATCATTCCCGTCATCCGTCTCAACCGGCGCAACGCCGCGCGCCGGGCGGAGGCCCGGTATCCCCAGTTCGAAGAACGCCTGCTGACCTTCACTGAGCGCATCGAAGCGAATCCCGGCGACCCGTTCCTGGCACTGCTGGCTGACGACACCCTGCGGGTGGCGCAGCAGGCCGAACCCAAGGACGTGGTGAAGAGCGCGTGGATCTACAGCTTCTCCTCGGCCGCCGTGGCGGCCGCGCTGGCGCTCATCTGGCTCGGCTCCACCCCGGGCTTCATGGGGTATGGCACGTCGCTCTTGTGGGCGGGACTGCCCAAGGGCGTCACCAAGCCCTTCTATTCCATCCTGGTGGATCCGGGCAACCGCACGGTGCGCAAACGCAGCGACCAGTTGATCACCGCGCGTCTCACCGGCTTCTCCGCGCCCAAAGTGCGCTTTTTCGCCAAGTACTCCAGCGCATCACAGTGGGAGCAGGCCGAGATGGGCGCCGAACCGGGCGGCGCGGCCTACCAGTTCCTCATCGCCGGCGTGCCGGAGAATCTGGAATACTACGTCGAGGCCGGCGGCGTGAAGAGCGGTACTTACAAGTTGAATGTGGTGGATCTGCCCGCCGTCAAGAAAATTCGGGTCACCTACCACTACCCCGCGTGGCTGGGCCTGAAGGACGAAGTGGAAGATCCGGGCGGCGATCTGCGCGCCGTGGAAGGCACCAGGGCCGATATCGCAATCTCCACCGATAAGCCGCTGGCCAGCGGCATTCTGATGCTGGACGACGGCACGAAACTCACGCTCCGCAACGGGCCTGACGGCCTGCTGGTGGCAACCGTGCCCATCCTGAAGGACGGCCAGTTTCATATCGCGGCGATCGAAGGCGGCGACGACGTGCGCCTCAGCGAGGATTACTTCATCGAGGCGCAGCGCGATAAGGCGCCGGAGATCAAGATGACGCGGCCGGGACGTGATTTCAAGGCGTCGCCCATCGAAGAGGTCACCGTGCAAGTGGAGGCCAAGGACGATTTCGGCCTGAAGAACGTGGAACTGCACTACTCGGTGAATGGCGCTCCGGAGAAGATCGTGGCCATGCCGGCCGGCGGCAAGACGGCTACCGGCGCCAGCACCATTGCTCTGGAAGATTTCAAGGTGGAGCCGGGCGATGTAGTGAGTATGTACGCGTTGGCGAAAGACGCGCGCACCAAGGCCAGCACCGATATCTACTTCATCGAGGTGCAGCCGTTTGAGCGCAATTACACGCAATCCCAGCAGGCGGGTGGCGAGGGTGGCGGCGGGGGCGGCGGCGAAGAAGATCAGAACCAGATTTCCAAACGGCAGAAGGAAATCATTGCGGCCACCTGGAATCAGTTGAAGGGCGCCGGCGCCAAGGGCAGCGATGCCGAGAACGCCGCATTCCTGGCCGGGGTGCAGAGCAAACTGCGCGATCAGGCCAAGTCGCTGGCCGACCGCATGAAGGCCCGCCAGTTGACCGCGGCGGGGGATTCCTTTAAGAGCTTCGTCAAGGATATGGAAACCGCGGTGGAAGCCATGGGGCCCGCGGCGGAGAAGTTGAAGGGCGCCAAGTGGCAGGACGCGCTGCCTCCCGAGCAGAAGGCGCTGCAATACCTGATGCGCGCTGAGGCCCTCTCCCGCGATATCCAGGTGGCATTCGGCAGCCAGCGCCAGGGCGGCGGTGGTGGCGGCGGCGGTGGCGCCGGCGCGCGCGACATGGAAGGCCTCTTCGATCTCGAACTGGATACCGAAAAGAATCAGTACGAGAGCAATAAATCGCAATCCTCCGGCGGCCAGCAACAACAGCAGCAACAGCAGATCGATGAGGCCCTGCAAAAGCTCCAACAACTTTCGAAGCGGCAGCAGGAACTGGCCGACCAACAGAAGAAAGGCCAGCAACAGACCTCGCAGCAGCGCTGGCAGCAGGAAATGCTGCGCCGCGAAGCGGAGCAGTTGCAGCGGCAACTGGAAGAGATGACCAAGGGCAATCAGAGCCAACAGTTGAGCCGGAATCAGCAGGGTCAACAAGGTCAACAAGGGCAACAGGGTCAGCAGGGCCAACAGGGCCAGCGGGGACAACAAGGTCAGCAGGGCCAGCAAGGACAACAAGGCCAGCAAGGACAACAAGGCCAGCAGGGTCAACAGGGCCAGCAGCAATCGGCCCAGCAACGCGCCCAGCAACAGCAACAGCAACAGCAGCAGAACAGCGTCCGCGGTGCCAGTCCGGAACAACTGCGCCAGATACTGGAACGGCTGAGCCAGGCCATGGACGACATGCGCGGCGCCGCTTCATCCCAACAGGCGGGAACCCCGCAGGGCGAAGCGCAGGCCCGCCGTGCGGCGGAGCGTATGAAGGAAGCCGAGCAGATGCTCTCCGGCGTGCGCAGCAAGGAATCCAGCAACCAGGTGGAAGACCTGGCGCGTCAGGCCGAAGATCTGGCTCGCCGCCAGCAGGCCTTCGAAGGCCAGATGCGCAAGGCGTTCGGACCGCAGAGCCCGGCCATCACCCGTGAACAGGCCAATCAACTCGCCACCGAAAAAGAAGGCGAGATTCAGGATCTCAAGAAGCTTGAGCAGGGGATGCAGAGCGCCGTCCGCGACCTGCAGAATACGCAGCGTAAAGCCGCCACCAAGATGCGCGAAGCCCTCAGCGAAGTGCAGCAGGCCGAGATCCAGCGCGATATGCAGCGCAACGCCGATTGGATCCGCCGCGGCATGGGTGGGTACGCCGTAATGTCGGAAGCCACCATCACGCAGGGCATTAACCAGCTTAAGGATCAGTTGAAGCAGGTCCAGCAGGCGATGGGTCCGGGCACGAAGGACGGCAAGGACGATAAGCTCGCCGAGACCGCGTTGGGACAGGTGGAGCGCCTGCGCCAGCAACTGGAGCAGATGAGCGCGCAGCGCGGCCAGCAGGGCCAGCAGGGCCAGCGTGGCCAGCAGGGTCAGCAGGGACAGCAGCAGGGCCAACAGGGCGGCCAGCAACAAGGGCAGGGCCAACAGGGTCAGCAGGGCCAGGGCCAACAAGGGCAGCAAGGGCAGGGTCAACAAGGGCAGCAAGGGCAGCAAGGGCAGGGTCAACAAGGCCAACAAGGCCAAGGTCAACAAGGCGGCGGCCAGCAAGGCGGCCAGATGCAGCAGGGTGGCGGCCAGCAGGGCGGCCGGATGCAGCAGGGCGGTGTCGGTGGCCCCGTGAACGGTGTCGGTGCCTACTGGAACGGCAACCCGAACGGCGGTCCATCGTACGGCACGGGCGATCCGCGCAACGCTCCCGTGAACCCCCAGGAGTTCTCCAACAACTACGCCCAGACGCTCCAGACGCTGCGCCAACTCGAGCAGCAGACGCAGGGCAACGATCCCGCCATGGTCAAGGATCTGCAAAGCCTGATCCGCGACATGCAGCGCCTCAATCCCAACACCTACGCCAACGATCCGCTGCTTGCCGAGCGCATACAGGCCACCCTCATGGGCGGCATCCAGCAGGTTGAAATGGAACTCCGCCGCAAGGTGGAAGACGCCAACGGTACCGGCAGCGTGCGCAGTGCCGGCGGCGAGAAGGTGCCGCAGGGCTACCAGGACAAGGTTGCCGAATACTACCGCAAACTCAGCAAAGGCAAGTAGGACAGGCCTCCGGGCCTGTCCCATCGTCGTCGCCTTCTATGGCGCTCTTGAGTTAAATATGGTAATCTCCATATGTATTGGGATGATTAATCCCTATCGGATTTAGGTGATTATGGCGACAACCATTGAGGAAGCCATTTCCCAGCGGGAAAAGCTTGAGAATCAATACGATAAAACGGTTCGACAGGAAATTGAAACCTTTCGAATCAAGGCAATGGCCTTCCTGGGTGGGGAGATTACCGAGGCCGACTTCCGGCCATTTCGCCTGAAACACGGCATCTACGGACAGCGCCAGCCCGGCGTCCAGATGGTGCGCTGCAAAATCCCCGGCGGCTTACTCACTGCCAATCAAGTGGGTCAATTGGCGCGCGTCGCCGACGAATTCGGCGGAGGACGCGGGCACCTCACCACCCGCCAGAACATCCAGTATCACTTCGTCCCCCTCAACCGGGTCGCCGATTTGATGCACCTGTTGGCCGATGTCGGGCTCACCAACCGCGAGGCCTGTTACAACACCGTCCGCAACGTGACCGCCTGCGCCTGGGCCGGCATCGCGCAGGACGAAATCTTCGATGTGCGCCCCTACGCGCAGCGCCTGGCCTACGCGTTCCTGCGCAAAGACCTCACCCAGAACCTGCCGCGCAAATTCAAATTCGCGTTCGACGGCTGCCGTCACCAGGATTGCATCCAGGGCGCCATCAACGATGTCGGCCTCCGCGCCGTGATTCGCGACGGCAGGCGCGGCTTCCGCATGGTCGTCGGTGGCGGCCTGGGACCCCTGCCTACAGAGGCCCAATTGTTCGACGAGTTCATCCCCGAAGAGCGCCTGCTCGACTGGTGCGAAGCCGTCATCCGGGTCTTCAATGAGTACGGCAACCGCAAGAACAAGAACACCGCGCGGTTGAAGTTCGTGATGCGCAACCGCGGCCTGGCCTGGTTGAAAGAGGAGATCGGCAAAGCCTACGACGATATCGTGAAGAACGGCGGCATCGAGTGGCCGGAGATCGTGCCCGAGGGCTTCGGCGGATATGAGTCGAACCCGCAACCGCTGGGCAATGGCGCCCTGCTGCCGGTGGTCAATCAGCCCCCTTCGGGCGATGCCGCCTACCCCGCCTGGCTCGCAAGTAACGTAAAAGAGCAGAAGCAGGCCGGGTACGCCGCGGTCACGGTCACGGTGGATCAGGGCAACCTGACCGGCCCTCAGTTGCGCGGCTTGGCCAGTCTCTCGGCAAGCGCCGGCGACGGCCTGTTGCGCACCGCCATCAACCAGAACGTGGTGCTCGCGTTCGTTCCGCTGGCGCGCCTGCCGCGGGTCTACGCAGCATTGCGCGAACTCGGCCTCGGCGCCGGCGGCGCCGGACAGATCGAAGACGTGCTCACTTGCCCGGGCGCCTACACCTGCAATCTCGGCATCACCAAAACCATGAACCTGGGCGCCGCGCTGCAGGAGGCCGTCCGCCAGTATGACGACCCGCGCGTGCGGCGTCTCACCATCAAGGCCAGCGGCTGCCCGAATGCCTGCGGCCATCACTGGATCGCCGACTTCGGCTTCTATGGCAACGCCCGCAAAATCGACGGGCGCGAGGTCCCCTACTACCAGATGCTGCTGGGCGGCGGTTACGACGGCGAGGGCATCATGCGCTTCGGCCTTGCCGTGCAATCGATTCCCGCGCGCCTGGGACCGGAAGCCGTGCAGCGCGTCATCGCCCACTTCCAGGCCAACCGCGTCGACGGCGAGAGCTTTCGCGACTACGTCCTGCGCCACAAGATCGAGACGTTTCGCGAACTCACCGCCGACCTGGCCAAGCCCGCCGAACTGTTCCCGGAGATCTACCAGGACTGGGGCGACACCGATGCCTACTCCCTGAAACTGGGCCGCGGCGAGTGCGCCGTCTGAATTGAATAAAGAAAACCTGTCTCCCCTTGGCCGGTGTCAAGGCAAAGTAGAAACGTCCTATTCCCAGCAAAGTAGAAATGTCCTGTTTTAGGGGGGCTGCCTGGGAGGCGGGCTTACAGTGGATTTGATGTTCTGGGGGAGTCGCGCTCCCTGGGGCAGATCC
>JAPKZC010000749.1:1880-5955 GCA_026394025.1 Candidatus Solibacter sp. | reverse complement strand
GTTCAAACTTCGGAATTCAAGCTCGCTGGGCTCTACGCCTGCGGCTCCAGAGTGCCAGGCCGATTAGTCCGGCTCCCTGCAACGCAAACGTGCCCGGCTCCGGAACAGCCTGTTCGAAATCATTTTCCAGGCTGACGAGAACGCCTCCGGTGGCAAACGCGGCAGTGTTGAGCACGTTCGTGGATTTCACGCCAGCGTACTGTGCCACCTGCGTCTCATTCCCGATTGCGGTGAAATTAGCATTGAGGGTGGGCAGCCCCGACTCCGTCATCCTTACGGTCGGCGTATTCGGCCCAGGAGTAACGCCGGCGTTGATCTGAAGCTTGGAGGCGACAATGAACTGCGGGGATGGTGGAATTACGGCGATGGTATAGCCTAACGTGAAAGCCGCACTCCAGACCGTCGTCGGACTGAATACGAAGCCGTGAATGTCGATGGTCGGCAGTACATTAAACACCACCGCAACGGCAACGTCTGCCGCCGAGACCAGACCGCCACCGCTGTAACTGAAGTTAGTGAACAGCTTGTCCTGGACAAAGCACCCGCCATTAGGGTTACTTGTGATTAGACCGTTCAGCGTTGTCAATGTCCTGCAATCGATTGGGGCTGCCTGAAGTGCGGTGCAAAGAACCACAGCACCTAAGATACTGAAGACGAGTTTCTTCATTAAATTCTTCCCTCCTAATGTGGTTGAGTACCGCTTTCCGTAATCCTACAGCAAATGCCTCCTTCTTGGCAAATGTTTTTTCCATACTTTGTGTATTACGAAACATTTGTTCACCCTGCCTGATACTCCGTTGTGCTAAGCCGCCGGAGGAGGCCCGGTTTCGGTCGGGGGATGAGAGATTCTGGTCGTGGCACGTAGTGGACCGACGGTGCGGACCTGAATCCGCCGCGGCCAGGCACGCCGCAGCGCCCATCAGCAAGGACTGCCGTTCGATTGGTTACGCTGGTGCTTTATGATGTCTCCCCGCGCTACTGGTATGAGACGCAGTTGTCGCACCACTTGCCATCGTCGTCGAAATGCGGCCACGGACCGGCGGTGTGATAGTTCATCAGCTTGATTTTGTTGAACTCCGGCGTGGGCTCGAAATACCCGGGCTCGCGCAGGTGCTTCTTGACCACCTCTTCATTCAGTTCGACGCCGAGGCCGGGCGTGTCGGGAACCTTGACGTAGCCCTGCTGGATGATGGGCTTCTCCGGACCGTTGACCAGTTCCTCCCACCACGGCATGTCCACGGCGTGGTTCTCCATGGCGAGAAAGTCCTGGAGGGTGGCGGCCATGTGAACGGTGGCCATGGAGTTGACGGGACCGCCGGCCATGTGGATGGCGGTGCGGATCTTGTTCTGGAAAGCGTAGTCGGCGATGCGCTTGGTCTCGATGGCGCCACCCGAGGTGCCTGGGTCGGGGTGAATGATGTCCACGGCCTGGCCGTCGATGAGCGCGTCGAAGCCGCCCTGGAGTCCGAAGATATCCTCGCCGGAGAGGATGGGGGTTTCGGTATTGTCGCGCACCTGGTTTGAGCCCGCGCCAGTTATTCCACGGGATGATGTCCTCTGCCCACGCCAGTTTGTACGGTTCCATGGCCTTGGCGAGGCGGATGGCGGATTCGATGGTGAGGCGGCCGAAGTGGTCGCAGGCGAGCGGCATGTCCGGGCCGACCACACCGCGCCCCATGGCCAGGAACTCGCAGAGGTAGGCGAGGCCCTTGTCGCTCAACTGGCCATCCGGCCCGCGCGCACCTTCGCGGTTGCCGACCAGCGAGGTTTGCAGGTCCATCTTAAAGAAGGTGAAGCCCTGTTTCTTACGCAGCGCCATGCGCCTTTCGTACGCCTTGATGTCGGTGGTGCTGGTGGTATCGCAGTAGACGCGGACGCGGTCGCGCTTCTTTTCGCCCAGCAACTTCCACAGCGGGACACCCAACACCTTGCCGCGAATATCGTTGAGTGCGATGTCGATGGCGCTGTAACCGCCACCGGCGCGGCCATGTCCGGAAAAAGACCGGATGCCACGCAGGATCTGCTCCGCGCGCACCGGGTCCTGGCCGAGAAGCATGCCCTTGAAGATCAGCGCGTTGTCCTTGCCACCGGCATCGCGGACTTCGCCGAGACCGTAGACGCCCTGGTTGGTGTCGATGCGGATGACGGGGTAGTCGTAGTTAGCGGCAATCGTCAGAGCACGCATGTCGGTGATCTTGAGATTGCTGGGGGCCGAGTTGGTATTGACGGTGCGGGGCGGCTGCTGGGGTTGGCCTTGTGCATCCAAGGCGGGTCTGGTGAGTTGGAAAACGCCGGCGAGCGCGGCGGCATCGACGGTCTTCCTGAAGATCTTGCGGCGGCTGATGACACCCATGGGGCTTCTCCGTGGCTTCGGAATCGCACTCTACTATCCGAAAATAGCAGAGTGCGCGAAGGGGTGGGGCACCCAGCAAGCCAGGAAGCTGGGTTTTCGGACCATACGGGCGAACCCGCATCCCGGTGGAGTTTCGCCGGCAAGCCTGGACGGTGAACCCCGAGCGGGTTCGCCGTCTCCAGATCTGGTCACGACGAACTTCCGCTTCCGGATTTCATCCGAACCGCGAAATCCCGTCGCTAGAGCAATTTCGAAACGCCGGGGGTAAAGAACACCGGGTAGCTCCCGTCGGGACCAGGATTCACGGGCGCGTCCATGCCGGCGCGCACCTCTTCGGGGCGCGGCAGGTGGCAATAATCGGAGCTGGAAATCTGTTCCCAGGTGACTGGTTTGCCGGAGTAGCAACTGAACTGGCCCATGAGCGTGATCAGGGTGCTGCGGACCATGTAGTCGCGGCAGTTCACCGGCTTGCCCGCGCGGATCGCGCTGAACAACGCCACGTGCTCGAGATCGTAGGCGTTGTCCTTGCCCTGCGATCCGGAATGCTGCCAGTTCGTTTCACCCTGGATCCGGAGCCTGAGCAGATCGCAGCGCCCCTTGGTGCCGAGAATGAGACTCGAGTTTTCGTTGTAACAGTTGTCAATCGTCCGGCAGTAGGCGTAGATCCTGACTCCGTTTTCGAATTCGTAGACCACTGCGTGATGATCGAAGACGTCGCCAAAGACCTCGCCTTTCAGGGTGGACCGCCCGCCCATTCCCCAGGCGCGCACGGGCGCGGTATTCCGCATGGCCCAACTGGAACGATCGAGGTTGTGGATTAGTGTCTGCGGGACATCGTCGCCACAGAGCCAGTGAAAGTGATATTGGTTGCTTGCCTGATACTCGATTTCGGTCAATCCGGGCGCGCGCTGATACATCACGTAGGGCGGCCGAAGCCAGGTCTCCTGAATCGCCACGATGTCGCCGATCGCACCGTCGTGGACTCGCTTCATGGTTTCCTGGTAGCCAGGGTGATGACGGCTTTGCAGGCCGGACATGACAGAGAGACCCTTACTCGCAGCCATCTCGCAAGCGGCGCGGACCATGTTGATCCCGTACGGATCGATGGCGTGGGGCTTCTCGACGAACACGTGCTTTCCGGCTGCCACCGCCGCCTTCAGGTGCAGCGGGTGAAACTTGGCCGCGTTGGCGATAATCACCACATCCGAGCTTTCGATAACGTTCTTGTAGCCATCGAATCCCTTGAAGCAGTGGTAGTCATCGACCGCCATCTGTTCGGGATACTTCAGCTTCAGCGCGGCGCGTTTCTCCTGCACGCGGTCCAGCCGGATATCGGTCATCGCCACGATCCGAATCCCTTTATCGGCATTCATGGCGTTCATCGCGGCGGCTTCGCCCCGCCCTCCGCAGCCGATCACGCCGACGCGAATGATGTCGCTGCCCGCGGCGTAGCCATTGAATGCGGTGGCCGATAGAGCGCCCGCCGCAGCCTTAATGAAATCCCGCCGCGGCGCTTCCCGGGACGTGATGAGGTCATTCATTGAGTACCTCCTTTGGTTGCGCGGGCGCCTACCCGCGCATGGACTGAGATCCCGCCTGAACTTCCACCAGCATCTGGCGCACCCACGCGAGACTCCGCTCGATCATCGGGCCGCCCGAACCTTCGCATTCGAGGCTCAATACGCCGTTGTATCCGCAGGCGCTGAGAATCTCCACGCACCG
>JAPKZC010000749.1:1412-1870 GCA_026394025.1 Candidatus Solibacter sp. | reverse complement strand
ACCGGCGGATGTTGTCCGCATTCACGCCATCACCAATGGCGCACTGGCTGACCGCGATGCCGGTCAGATCGCCGCGGGCCGATGCAGCCAGGCTCGGGCTCACATCCTTGATGTGGACGTGGCCGACCCGCTTCTTGAACTTCTCCAGAAATGCCACCGGATCCTGCCCGGCGATGAACGTATTTCCCGTATCCATGTTCATGCCGAGATACGGCGAATCGACGAAGGACAACATCTCCTCCATGAACCACGGCTTGGTTGTGAAGTAGCCGTGCGGCTCGATGTTGATCGTGATCTCGTAGGCCTCGGCCGCTCTCACGATCTGCGTGTAGATGCGCCGCATGTGATCGAGAGCCTCGCGATCGGTCATCGAGGCGGGCTGCATGCGATCATCGGTGGTATCGATGCGGGGACAGCCCACCAGGCGCGCCCAACGCATGGTGTGCAGTACGTATTCG
>JAPKZC010000749.1:0-1393 GCA_026394025.1 Candidatus Solibacter sp. | reverse complement strand
CTCCGGGCGGGAGAGCGGGAACGCTGCGTCGAGTTGAGAGAACTGGATTCCGAAGCGCTCCATTTTCGCGCGCAGCGCCAGCGGATCTTCCCACAGCGCGACGTGCGGCTGGTATCCCAGGCCATGGATCCAACTCACGCCGTCGATGGTCCCGCATTCGATGTATTTCAGTTGGTTATCATGCGCCCAGCCGAGGCACTGGTCGAAACTCCAGTAGGAACTATTGAACGCGTCGGTATAAAATCCAATCTCCATGAGTCGCTCCAAAGGACCGGTCCTGCCTCGCCTGGAAACCTGAGAATAGGAGAGCCCGCCGGGTTTGTCAAGAAAGAAAAAGAGTTTGTCATCGAGAAGGGTTTTGGTATGGCAACATGATTATTTACAGGAGGTCTCCACATGACACGCCTTGCAGTCTTGATGACCATCTGCCTTGCCGCCAGCGGCGCATCCGCCGAGCGAATCCGGGTTCTGTTCCTCACCGGGCAGACCGACCTGCCCTATCACGACTGGCGGGTCAGCACGCCATTCCTGCGGGGCGTTCTTTCGGATACCGGCCGCTTCGATGTGAAGGTGCTCGAAGAGGTTCGCGGCGTGACACCGGCAACTCTGGCAGGCACGGATGTGCTGGTCCTCAACTACAACGGCCCGCGCTGGGGTGACGCCACGGAAGCCGCCATCGCGGAATTCGTCAGGTCCGGCAAAGGCCTGGTATCTTTTCACGGCGTCACCTACGGCGAATTCTACGGGCAGGTATTCGAGAAACGTTGGGTCGCCGGCGACACGAAGGGCTGGCTCGCCTACCCGCGAATCATCGGCGCACAATGGGAGCCGTCGAAAATCGGACATGGCACGAGGCACGCCTTCACCGTGAAGTGGGCGGACCGCGGCCATCCCATCAGCGCCGGCCTCAAGGAGAGTTTTCTCGCCAACGATGAGCTTTATCACAAACTCGACCTGCTCCCGGAGACGAAGGTGCTTGCCACAGCCTTCAGCGCGCCCGGCACCGGCGGCACGAGCAAGGAGGAGCCCGTCATCTGGACCACCACCTTCGGCCGTGGCCGGACCTTGCACATCACCCTCGGCCACGATCTGTCCGCGATGTCGCAGCCGGGATTCCTGACCGCTCTTGCGCGGGGGGTCGAGTGGGCAGCGACCGGCGTAGTCACCTTGCCAACGAAGATCACCGCGGATCCGCCGCCGAAGAAAGACGCCGTGCGACTGCTCGTCGTAACCGGAGGCCACGGCTACCCGGCCGCCTTTTACACGCTGTTCGAAGGCTATGACGACATCGTATGGACGCACGCAACTTCCCAAAAGGAGGCTTTCACTCCGAGGATGAAAGACAACTTCGACGCCGTCCTGTTGCACGACATGGGCGAAACGATCGACGAAA
>JAPKZC010000151.1:7472-10750 GCA_026394025.1 Candidatus Solibacter sp. | reverse complement strand
GTCGTATACCACCTTCCAGTACTCCAACATCAAGGTGGCGCGAGCCAAGGACGGCGGGCTGGACGTGAGCTTCAGCGTGAAGAACACCGGCAAGGCGGCGGGCGACGAAGTGGCGCAGGTGTATCTGGGCGCGCCGAAGACCGCGCCGGGCGGAGCGCAGTGCGCGGTGAAGGCAGTGGCGCAGTTTGACCGGGTCAGCATCCCGGCGGGGCAATCCAAGCTGCTGACACTGCATGTGGAGCCGCGCCGCTTGCAGTATTGGGCGACGGCGAGCAATCGCTGGGAGACCGCCGCGGGTAGCCGGACGGTATTCGTGGGTTCTTCGTCGCGCCTCATCCGCTTGCAGGCGGATGTCGATATCGCGCGGTAGGGTGAGTGGCGCTCCGGCGCGGACTTGCGTGTCCCCGCCCCGCCTTTTGTGTCATAATTCTCTGCATGTCAACGGCCGTCGTTAAGATGGAGCCGAAGTCCGAGGGGATTGCTACTCCCCGTAAGAAGCGGCCTAAGAAAATTGCTGTCATCACCGAATGCTGCACAGGCTGCGCGGGTTCTCCGGCCTGCGTGCCGTACTGTCCCGTGGCCGACTGCATGTATTGGGTTCCCGACCAGGATCACCTGCCGTTCGGCCGCATTGAGGTCGACGCCGCTCTTTGCATAGGCTGCAAGAAGTGTGTCAGCAAGGGTCCCGACGGCGCTTTCCTCGACGGCTGCCCGTGGGATGCCATCGAAATGGTGGCAATCGAACAGGTCGAGGGCATGATCGGTATGAAGATGCCGGTCTAAGTGCCATCATAAGATTACATGTCTCTGGAGATTCAGCAACACGAACGCGAGGGCATCGCTGTCCTCGAAATGAAAGGGCGCATTACGCTGGGCAAGGAAGCCACCGCATTGCGTGAGAAAGTGGCCGAGCTCGCCGGGGCAAATGTGCGCAACCTGGTGTTTAATTTGGCCGGTGTGGATTACATCGATAGCACCGGTCTCGGCGCGCTGGTCATGTGCGTCACCACCATGCGCAAAGCCGGCGGCAACGTCAAGCTGGTCAACCTCAACAGGCGCAATATCGAGCTGCTGGTCATGACCCGGCTGGCCACCTGTTTCGAGATTTTCACCGACGAGGGAGACGCCGTCGGCAGCTACTACCCGGACCGCAAGATCAAGACGTTCGATATTCTGGACTTTGTGAACAAGATGAAGACCGAGGACTGAGCGCCGATGGCACTGCTGGTCATCGGAGGTGTCGCCGCGGGATTGAGCGCGGCGGCGCGCGCACGGCGGATCGATCCGCGCCTGGAAATCATCGTTCTGGAAAAAGGCCCCGTGATCTCCTACGGTGCTTGCGGCCTGCCGTATTTCGTCGAGGGCCGTGTGCGCGAGGTCGCGGACCTGATCGCCTACACGCCGGAGTACTTCCGCAAGCAGCGGAATATCGACGTGCGGACCGATGCCCGGGTGATTGCGATTTCGCATCCACGGCGCGAAGTGGTGCTGCAATCGGGCGCCAAGGTGCCGTATGAAAAGCTGGTGATCGCTACCGGGGCGCGCGGCGGGTTGCCGGATCTTCCGGGCGCCCAATTGCCGCACGTGTTCACCTTGCACACACCGGATGACGCCGAACGGATGCGCCGCTTCCTGCGCGAGCGAAAGCCCAGGAGCGCCGTGGTGGTGGGCGCGGGATACATCGGCGTGGAAGCCGCCGACGCGCTGCGGCGCAACGGTCTGCGGGTGACCATTCTGGAGCGCTCGGCGCACGCCCTGCTGCGCGACGACGCGGGGCTGACGGCGGCGGTCCGAATGCAACTGGAGCGCCACGGCGTGGAACTGCGCACCGGCGCGGCGGTGACCGCGATCGAGCCCGATCGGGTGGCCGGCGTGCCTTGCGATATGGTGGTCCTGGCGGCAGGCTTCCAGCCCAATGTGGATCTCGCCGCCGCAGCGGGAATCGAGATTGGGCGCAGCGGCGCCATTCGCACCGACGACCGCATGGAGACCAATCTGCGTGGCGTGTTCGCGGCCGGCGATTGCGCCGAGGTCACCCACCTGGTGACCGGCCGCCCCACTTGGATTCCGCTCGGCACCACCGCCAACAAGACGGGCCGCGTGGCGGGGGCTTGTGCCGCCGGTGCCCGCGAGCGTTTCCCCGGTGTCGTGGGGACGTCGATTGTCGGCATCTTCGGCATGGGCTTCGCCACCACGGGGTTTTCGGTGGTGCATGCGCGCGCCGAGGGCTTTTCGCCCGTGGTGGCCCGCATTGAGGCCAACTCCCGCCCGCGTTACTACCAGGGCGTGAAGACCATTGTGGAACTGGTGGCCGACCGCACCACCCGTCGCCTGGTGGGTGGCTCGGTGATCGGCGAGGATGGCGCGGCGGGCAGGATCAACGTGATCTCTGCCGCCCTTCAGAATCGCATGCGTGTGGACGAGTTCGAGCAGTTGGACCTGGCCTACTCGCCGCCGTTCACGCCGGCTTGGGACCCCGTCTTGATCGCCGCCCAACAATTGCTCAAGGAACTCTAGCCTGATGCTCCGCCAGAGAACGCAAGATACAAAACTAACCTCTATCGACCTATAAAAGACCTTTATTTCCTCGAAATATAGGATGTCTCACGGCACGCGTCAAGTCATATAATTTAAAGTGTCCGTTTAGCGATTCTAAACAATCGGACGGACCGGAGGCGGCTGGTGGAATTGGGACAATTACGCGTCTTCCTGGCGGTAGTGGATACCGTCAGCGTGACCCGCGCGGCGGAAATGGTGGGGCTTACCGCTGGAGCGGTGAGCCAACAACTGCGTGCGCTGAGCGCCGGTCTGGGGGTGGCAAAGGGGGAATCGCGGCTCGATGACGCTGCGCTGGCCGCCCGGGCCGCGTACAAGAATCTGAAGGCGGACCTCAATCGAACGCTCGCCTCTACCGAACACGCTCTCCGGCTGGCCGAACATGCGCGCGCCATCCTGCACCAGGTGGGCCGGATGGAGCAGGCGTTCAGCAAGGACGAAGCCGGCGACCACCGTCCGTTTCATTTCGCCACCGGAGCCACCGCGCTGATCTACCGCCTCGGCAAGCCGCTGCGCCTGCTGCGCCGGCGATTTCCGCAAACCGAGATCCTGGTGACGGTGGCGGCCACCGAGGAAATCGTCGCCGGCCTGCTGGCCCGCCGATTCGATCTGGGCCTGATCTCCATGCCCGTTCCCGAGGACAAACTCACCATTCTTCCGCTGTTTGAGGAAGAGTTGCTCGGTCTGCGTCCGGCCCCCGCGCGGAGCGGACGCGGCAAGAT
>JAPKZC010000151.1:0-7464 GCA_026394025.1 Candidatus Solibacter sp. | reverse complement strand
TCAAGCGCCTGGTGGAGTCCGGTTTCGGGTACTCGATTCTGCCGGAGTTTTCCTTGCGCGGGCAGAGCCGCTTCCTCCAGCTCTTCCGGGTAGCGGGGCATCGCCTGGTCCGCCGGCAGGCGCTGGCGATGCCACGCACGGAGTACCCCCGCGCGCTCACGCAGTCTATCGCCGGTGTAATCCACGCGGCGCTGGTGCGGAGCTGACGGGCTGCAACTCGTGCGGACCCAGCGCTCTGATACCATCTAGGAATGTCTGACAAGGGACTTTTCTCATTGGCCGGCAAAGTGGCCGTCGTAATCGGAGGAGGCGGAGTTCTCGCCGGGGCGATGGCTACCGGCTTGGCGCAAGCCGGAGCCGAGATCGCCATTCTGGACGTCAGCAAGGATGGTGCGGAGGCCCGTGCGCGCTCCATCGAGACCCTCGGAGGCGGGGCCATCGGCGTGTGTTGCGACGCTACCAGCAAGGCCGGCCTGGAGCAGGCCCTGGCGGATGTGCTCCAGCGCTTCGGCCATGTGGACATCCTGCTGAATGCCGCCGGCGTGAATTCCGGTACGCCATTTTTCGAGATCGCGGAAACGGAGTGGCATCGCATCCTCGATATCGACCTCACCAGCGTGTTTCTGGCCTGCCAGGTATTCGGCAAGGCCATGGTGGATGCCGCGCGCGGCGGCTCCATCATCAACATCTCTTCGGCCTCGTCGGGACCGCCGCTGTCCAAGGTTTTCACCTACGCGGTAGCCAAGGCCGGCGTCAACCAGATCACTCAGTTCCTGGCGCGCGAACTGGCGCCGCATAACATCCGGGTCAACGCCATTCTGCCCGGATTCTTTCCTGCCGAGCAAAACCGCAAACTGCTCACTGAGCAGCGCGTGGCCAGCATTATGGCGCATACGCCCATGAACCGCTTCGGAGAGAGTTCCGAGTTGGTGGGAGCGGCGGTGTATCTGGCGTCGCAGGAAGCGTCTTCGTTTGTTACCGGGTCGATCCTGAGGGTAGACGGCGGCTTCACCGCCATGACGATCTAAGATTTGGTTATGGCTTCACGGTGGCAGCCCCCGCTCCGAGACTCCGGTTCGCGGGCACCCGGCTTCCGGCTCTCGCGTCTGGAGGGCGGGGAAGCCGCGCTTGCAGAACTGACCGCTCACGGCCGCGTGCTGCTGGTGTTCTTCAAAGTAAGCTGCCCGGTGTGCCAGCTGACCCTACCGTTTCTGGAGCGGCTCCACACCCCCGGCACGCTCGCTGTTTGCGGAATCTCGCAGAACGATGCCGCCAGCACCCGCGAATTCAACAGCTATTTCGGCGTCAGCTTTCCCATGCTGCTGGACGCCGAGGATGAAGACTTCCCGGCCAGTAACGCCTACGGCATATCGAGCGTTCCCAGCATGTTCCTAGTGGAGCGGGACGGTGTGATCTCACGCGTCATTGAGGGTTGGAACAAGATGGACATGGAGGCGCTGGGAGCCGTCGCCGGGATGTCTTTGTTCCTGCCGGAGGAGAACGTTCCGGCGTGGAAAGCCGGCTGAAGTTCGCGCAACTAGGTTCCCGGGCGGGAGCCACGCTAAACTGGAAGCAGACCGATGGCTAACACAATCCAAGAAATCCTGGGTACGGCGGCATCCATCGCCAAGGGTATGGGCATCACCTTCAAGGAGATGATGGGGCCCACGGTGACCGACGATTATCCCGACGCGCCCCCTAAGTTCGAAGAGCGCTTCCGCGGCGTCCACGTCTTACAGCGCGACGTCAACGGGATGGAGAAATGCGTGGCGTGCTTTCTGTGCGCCGCGGCGTGCCCGTCCAACTGTATATATATCGAAGCCGCCGAGAACACCGCCACCACCCGCAGTTCCGGCGGCGAGCGCTACGCCAAGGTCTATAACATCGATTACAACCGCTGTATCTTCTGCGGCTACTGCGTGGAGGCGTGCCCCACCGACGCCATCACGCACGGCCACGGATTCGAAGCGGCCAGCTACAATACTTCCACGCTGGTCAAACGCAAAGAGGACATGCTTGCCGCGGTGCCGGCCGGCGTAAAACCGCTGGTCACGGCCGGCGAAGCGCCCACCGGGGCTCACTAGATTCTGCATGTTCCGCGCCATTCGCGAACAGATCGACACCATCTTCCGGGAGGATCCGGCAGCCAAGAGCGTGCTGGAGATCTTCCTCTGCTACCCGGGATTCCACGCCATCCTGCTGCACCGCCTCGCGCATCGTCTGTACCGCTGGGGCCTGCCCCTCGTGCCGCGCGTGATTTCGCAGACCAGCCGTTTCCTTACCGGGATTGAGATTCACCCCGGAGCCACTATCGGACGCCGCTTCTTCATCGACCACGGTTCCGGCGTGGTGATCGGTGAGACCACGGAGATTGGCGACGACGTGCTGCTCTACCAGGGGGTGACCCTGGGCGGTACCGGCAACGAGAAGGGCAAACGCCATCCCACCCTCGGCAACCGCGTGGTGGTGGGCACCGGCGCGAAGGTGCTGGGCAGCATTCGAATCGGCGATAACGTAAAGGTGGGTGCCGGGTCGGTGGTGGTGCACGCGGTGCCCGACAATTGTACGGTGGTCGGCATCCCTGGCCGCGTGGTGCGCGTGCGCGCCCAGGAGGGCACCCTGGAGCACGGCCGTCTGCCGGACCCGGAAGGCCAGGCGATCGAGGATCTGGCCCGCCGCGTGGCGGAGTTGGAAGACGTTCTGCGCAAAATGATCGCCGAGCACGAAGTGGAACACCACCGCAAGTAGCGTGGCATAAGGCTCGGGACATTGTCCCACTTTCCCATCGAGGAGTTTCTGACGCAGGCGCCTACCGCGCGTCACTTACCGTAAGCCTGCGGAAGTCCAGGGTACGGCGCATTGTGCCGAATTTCAGAATCAGTTGCTCGGAGTCCACCGCGGCCTCTACAAACGGCCCGCCAAATAGCGGCCAGTGCGCGTAATCCAGGGCGGCGCCATTCACCCGCGGTATCTCGCCGTAGGTGAACGCCAGCATCTTGCCGCGTAGCGAGCGGAAGCGCACAGACGGCGTGGGGGTCAGTTTGACCTCCAGCGTGAGCGCCAGAATCGCGCGGCGGAACGCGTCCATATCCTCATACTCCGACCGTGCCGCCACTTGCACCACCATCCCGTTCTTGAGGTAGGGACTGAACAGCCGCCGGCCGCCTCCTTCGATCGGTCGCCAGGTGTACGGTTGCAGCGGGCGGCAGGCGATGTACGCTTCTCCCCCGCGAGCGAAAATCCACCCCGACGGGTCTTCGCGGACGTCGGCCAGATCCTTGGAGAAGAAGCCGTTGATGTGCGGGAAACGCGTCTCCGCCGGGATATCGTACAACACGATCACGGAATCCTGGTCCTGAAAGATCTGCTCGTAGGGTGAGCCGCCCACCAACTTATCGGGCGAATCGTAACTCTTCTTGGAGCTTACAACGTCGGTCAGTCCCTGGTCCGGCGGGAAGGTGAAGTAAGTCTGCAATTCGCGCAGGGACGAAGAAGGATGTACGGTGAACAGCGTATTGTGCACACCCCGCGGGTCGGGAACGCTCCAGGTCACGTCCCACGAGTGCTCCTGGATCGGTTGTAGCGTGCCGCCCTGGTCGGAACCCACCGCATACTCGCGCCGCACGTAAGTGGTCTTGTATACCGGCCCGTGCAGTTCGTCGAAAAAGCGCCAGCGGTTGCGCGTTCGCTTAAGTTCGTAGTGAGTGTAGGGCCGCTCGCGGTCGGTGGCGATGCGCTTGAGGATCTCAGGAGGCTCGTAGCCACTGGCCAGCAGGTAGCAGATGAGGTAACTGCCCGGTGGCTCCATGGGACGGCCCAACCCGAACAGCACCCAGCCAAAATCGCTCGACACGTTGAACCACTTCTCCACCGCCGGGCGATCATAGACCCGCGAGTGCGCGCCCACGAAGATGCCGTCCAGATTTTCCGCCGCATAGTCTGCAATCAGGTAATCCAGCATCATGGTGGCGCGTTGCTTCATCGCCGGATCCTTGGCCCACTCCGCCAGGTACGACATGGAGAGAAAAAACAGGCCCATGTAGTGCGGGCTGTCGTACTCGCCCTGCCCGCGCGTGGTGGTCAGCTTGACCCAGGATTCGATCCACCCGGCCGCTTCGCGCATGTTCTCGGCGGACGACTTGCCGGTGTACCACTGGTCCCCATCCTGGTCCGGCCACAACTGCGCCATCAGGTAGAGCGATGTGTAATACAGGAGCCAGTGGTTTTCCGTATCGCCCCGGTAAGGCATGTAGGTTTTGAACGAGCGGCGCAGCGACTGCCGGGCCGAATCGGACAACTGGCCCTGGTCCAGATAGGCCACCGCGGTGATCGGGAACATCCAGAACATGTCGCCCGTGGGTCCGGCCGCAAGTAGTTCTTCCAGGCGGCGCGAGCACAGCGCGGCATCTTCATGCAGCTTGAGTTTAGCCGCGATATTCAAATAACCCAGTGGGACGGCAGTCTTCGGGTGCGCGTACGCGTCCATCGCAAACTGAACGCGCTCTTTGAAGGCCGGAGCCTGGGCGTGCAACGGCGGGCACGCGAGCAAGCACATCAGAGTAAGTGCCGCAAGTCTTACCAATGCCGCGCGTGAGATTCTCAGGTCTTGACTTGCATGGGTCTTCTCTGCGCTTCCTCTGCGATCTCTGCGCTTTCGCGGTGAGCTAGTCTTCCTCATGGCCGCTCCGGGACGAATTTCATGCGAAAGACCCGGCTGCCTTCCAGCCCGTCCCTGGTCCACGTCTTGCCAACATCCTGGGACACGTAGAGCGCCTCCTCATGCACGCCGGCATACACGCGGCCGGCCCTGGCGGGGTCAAAGGCGACGCTCCACACTGCGGGCGCCGGGAGGCCGCCGTTGCGCAACTGCCATGTCTTGCCAAGGTCTTCAGAGATCGCCACGCCGACGCCCCAGCCCGCCACCGCGATGCGGTTTGCCGAGGTTGGGTCGAAAGCGATGTCGGAGATATTGCGGCCCACGCCCAGATTTCCGCCACTCTCAAAGGTGACGCCGCAGTCGGTGGAGACGAACAGCCCGCCGCCCTGAGTGGCGGCCATCCAGTAGCAGGCATCGTGCGGCGATTGCTCGATGTGCAGCACCTGGAACCCGGCGGCTCCGGCGGGACGCCACGATTTCCCCCCATCCTCGCTGCGGAAGACTCCCTCTTCATTGCCAGCCACCAGAAATCCGCTCTTGCGAGAATCCACGCGAATCGCAGGCGTGTATTTCCGATGCAGTCCGGCGCCGGCGTCCTGCCATGTCGCGCCGCGGTCCCGGCTGACGCGAATGCCCACCGTGTGGCTGAAGTAGATGGTGCCGGGGTCATGCCGATCCACCGACACATCCAGCAATTCGGTGACCTCGCTGCCGGTCAAAATCTTCCATCGCTCACCCCGCTCGCGCGCGCGAATCAGACCGTTGCCCGCTGCGACGTACAACGTGCCAGGGTCGGAGGGGTCATAATCCAGCGCGTTGACGAAGGGATGGTTGTAGCCGGCGTGCCGCCATTCCCCGGTTGCCGATTTCAGGAAGATACCGCTGGGCGGAAGTTTGGCGCCCACCACGTAATCCTTGGACGTCATCATGCACGTGTACAGCGTATATTGGCCCCAAACCGGGAGCGTCAGCATTGCCAGCAGGAGCAGACCTCGCATGTTGGACTACTTTAGCAGGAGTTATTGCCTCCCAGGTGGGACGGACCATCGTCTTTCGTGTGCATTCGAGCGAACCTCGTCACCCTTCGAGGGGGAACATTTCCCACACCAGATCCATCGCCTCGTCCTGGCTCCGGATGCGGCCTTCCAGTTGCGCGTCTTCCAGCATCGCCAGAATCAACGAAAACTGCGGCCCCGGCTGGTACCCCATCCCAATCAGGTCGGCCCCGGTCACCAGGGGTTCGGGCTGCAAGTGCTCGGCGCTGTATTCTTCGAGCTTGCTCTTGGCCACCTCATAGTTGTCCAGCCGCTTGTTGCTGCTGATTGCGTCCAAGCGGTGCAACTCCAGGTGCTCTTCGAATTCAGGCAGGCGCAAGAAACGCTTCAATGTGCTTTCTTTCATGCGGCTTACGTCTTTAAACCTCATGTGATTGTCGATCAGTGCCTCGACCTGTTCGATCTCCTCGCGCGAGCAGCGCAATCGCGTCAGGATGACGTGCGCCAGCCGCACGCCCTCCTCCACATGGCCGTCGAAGCGGATCCGGTCCGCCACGCGGAAGGTAGGTGGCTTGCCCACATCATGCAGTAGCGCCCCGAAGGCCAAGGTCGGCGTCGGTTGGTGCAACTGCTCCAGCATGAGCAGGGTGTGCCGCCAGACATCGCCCTCGGGATGGTACTCCGGCGGCTGCGCCACCCCCTTCATCGCCGCCACCTCCGGCAGCAGGTCGGCCAGCATGCTGCTCGCGTCCAGCAACTCGAAGCCGCGCCGCGCCCCGCCCTCGGTCAGAATCCGCACCAGCTCTTCGCGCACGCGTTCCATGGCCACTTTGAGGATCAAAGCATGATCGCGCCGCATAGCGTCGAACGTCGCCGTCTCGATCTCGAACCCGAGGCGCGCCGCGAATCGTACGCCGCGCAGCAACCGCAGATGGTCCTCGCGGAATCGCGCGTACGGGTCGCCGATCGCCCGGATCACGCCGCGCGACAGATCGCCGCGCCCATCCACGAAATCCAGCACCTTCCCGGTGTCGGGGTCCATCATCAGCCCGTTGACGGTGAAATCGCGCCGCAGCACATCCTCCCGCGGATCGCTCTCAAAGCGGACCTGCTCGGGATGCCGCCCGTCCATGTAATCGTGATCGCTGCGGAAGGTGGCCACCTCCACCTGGTCGAACACGTCGCGCACCAGCACCACTCCGAAGTGCGCGCCCACCCGCCCCGAGCGCGGGAACAGATCCATGATGCGGTCCGGCCGCGCGTCCGTCGCAATGTCGAAATCCTTGGGTTTGACTCCCAGCAGCAGGTCGCGCACACACCCGCCTACCAGGAACGCCTGGTGTCCCACGCCTCGCAGCTTGGCGATCACCTGTCGTGCAAGCGCTTCCGAGTCCACCTTCCCATGCTAATATGAAAGCGCCGAACTCCACCTGGAGACGGGGGACCCATGAACACGGGGCGCAGTCCGCAAGGACGGAGTACTTTCAAGCTCTAGCCCGTCAGCTAACCTCGTAGGCCAAATTGAGAGTCGTCGCTGTATGGCGATCAAGGAGATCTTCTTGCAATCCGAGCCACGGGCAGCCTCAGTAAAGGTCGTTGTCGCGACCACTGTCATGCTGTCCTTCATTTCGTTCTGTCGCGCCGCTGCCATCGTGCTAGCCGATCTGGCATCCAGCGCCTTCTATGTCGGCGGCATCGCCGAAACCGCCGTCGGCAAGAGCGCCCCCTGGTTCATCCTCGGGATCATGCTGTTCTCCTACGCGGTCCGCGCCATCTACATAGAGAGTTGTTCGATGTTCGTCCGCGGCGGCG
>JAPKZC010000607.1 GCA_026394025.1 Candidatus Solibacter sp. | reverse complement strand
CACTTATGGCAAAGCATTCCTCAAAGGTCTCAACCTCTGGCCGCACGATCCCGGCGTGGCGAAGTTTGTCCTCGCCCGCCGCTTCGCCAAAATCGCCGCGGAATTGTTGGGGGCCAGCGGCACCCGCGTCTATCACGACCAGGCGCTGCTAAAGGAGGCCGGCGGCGGCCTGACCCCATGGCATCAGGATCAGCATTACTGGCCGCTCGTCACCGATCACACGCTGACGATGTGGATGCCGCTGATCGACGTCACCCCGGAAATGGGCACCATGCACTTCGCTTCCGGATCCCACGGCGAAGGCTATCTCGGCGA
Organism: Candidatus Solibacter sp.; assembly: GCA_026394025.1. Classification (GTDB taxonomy): domain Bacteria; phylum Acidobacteriota; class Terriglobia; order Bryobacterales; family Bryobacteraceae; genus Solibacter. The sequence continues at coordinate 1,758 of JAPKZC010000607.1, read as the reverse complement.
TCTGCCCATCAGCGATCACTCCGAGGAGGTGTTCGAACAATTTCTGTGCGACAAAGGCTATCCGATTGTGCCCGGTGCCGCCATGGCCGCCGGCGACGCCACCTTTCATTACGGCTGGACCCTTCACGGCGCCCCGGGCAATTCCAGCGACCGTACCCGCGAAGTCATGACCATCATCTGGTATCCCGATGGCACCGTCTTGGGTCCCCTCCTCGCGGCGAGCGAACTCAACCCGTTGGTGTACCGTCGCGAGTAAGCAACCCGCCGACCATTCGTGCAACCGCGCGGCGGAAACCTTGACCCCTTCCTCGCTGGTGATTTCGAGCGTGGTGGGGCCGTCGAAGCCGGCCGCGAGCAGTTCCTCAGCGTCATCGCGTCAGAGAAATAATCGAAAACAGAGTTTGATTCCTCGGCTCAACCATTCCCTTGCCTACCCCTCCTGCCTCAGGTCATTTGGGATTTGACCCAGGCGGCGAGTTTCTGGTCATTGTCGCCGGCGGCCCAGACGTGGCGCAGGAAATCGGCCGGGGGGATGGCTCCGTGATGTTTGAGAAATCTGCGGTCGCCACCACAGCAGAACATGATGTCTGGATCGAGTTCGCCGCGGAGTTTGGCGCGGGCTTTGGCCAGGATTCGCGGCAGATAAGCCAGGCCCTCGAGTTCGTGCCCGAAGGTTGGCAGGTCGTCGCGGTTGAGGACTTTGGGGCTGGTGACGCCTTTCTGGACGGTTAGGAAGTAGTCGCGGCGCACGGCGGCCACCAACAGCGCGGTGGAGGGAGTGGGGACGCCATCGTCGCAGAAGTCCTCGACGAAATCAAAGAACTCGCGCGGCTGATGGCCGATAGTGGCGAGAAACGCCAGGTCTTCGCCCGAAAAGAATCTATCCAATTCGCGAGCCCCACTGCGATAGGTGGCACAGCAACTGTCAAACAGGGTGAGAAAGTAATCGTTCCAGATCATGGGAGGGTTGGTTGGTTGGGTATAAGCTGCAAGGGGAGAAGACAGAAGACTTAGAGACAGAAGACAGAAGAAAAGAAGGGAGAGTGGTCAGAGGGCGCGGGTCTTTTTCTTCCGTTTAGAATTTCGTGCTTAGTTCTTGGTGCTTAAGAATCCGTGTTCTTACCTGCCTTCTCGGCGGGCGCAATGGCGTCGATGGCAGCGAGCAGGGCGGCGGGGAGGGGAGGGGAGTTGAGGGAGTCGAGTGAGTCATCGAGCTGGGCGACCGTGCGGGCACCGATGATGGCGGAGGTGACGGCGGGCGTGCGCAACGCCCATTGCAGCGCCAGGTGATTGAGCTTCATGCCGTGGGCGGCGGCCAAGGCGCCCAAGGCGCGGATTTTCTCCTGGTGGGCCAGCACTTGTTCGGTTTGGAGAAATCCCTCGCTGCGGGCGGCGCGGGAACCGTCCGGGATGCCATCGAGATATTTGGGGGTGAGCATGCCTTGGGCGAGGGGGCTGAAGACCACGCAGCCGATGCCTTCGTCGAGCAGCCAATCCAGAATGCCCTCGGTTTCCGGCCAGCGGTTGAGGATCGAGTAGGGCGGCTGATAGATGAGGCAGCGCACCCCCATGTTCTGGAGGATGCGGACAGCCTTTTTCAATCGTTTGAGCGGGTATTTCGAGAGGCCGGCATAGAGTGCCTTGCCACTCTGCACGGCGGTGGCGAGCGCCCCCATGGTTTCCTCCAGACGGGTGTTGGGGTCCGGGCGGTGGGAGTAGAAAATATCGACATGGCTGAGCCTCAGCCGCTTGAGCGAT
>JAPKZC010000541.1:341-2395 GCA_026394025.1 Candidatus Solibacter sp. | reverse complement strand
GCGCCAGATCCGTATGCCGCTGGTGCACTTCTTCGAAACCAGCTTTTCCCGCACCTACAGCCGTGACATCATCCTGGTGGAGGTCACGGGCGAAGGCGTCACCGGCTGGGGCGAAGTCACCGCCGGCGAGAACCCCTTCTACAACGAGGAGTGGACCGCCTCCGCCTGGGGCATCCTCCACGATTACGTCGCCCCGCGCGTGCTCGGCAAACCGCTCGCCACTGCCGAAGATGTCTTCCCATTGACCGAACACATCCGCGGGCACAACATGGCGCGCGGCGGATTGGAGGCCGCCGTCTGGGACCTGGAAGCGCGCATGCACGGCGTCCCGCTGTGGCGGCAGATCGGCGCCGGCGCGCGCCGCGAGATCCCCTGCGGCGTCTCCATCGGCATACAGGATTCGGTGGAGCAGTTGTTCGAAAAAATCGAGGTCGAACTGGCCGCCGGCTATCAGCGCATCAAGATGAAGATCAAGCCCGGGTGGGACGTGGATGTGGTCCGCCGCGTGCGCGAACGTTTCCCCACCGTCAAGCTGATGGCCGACGCCAACTCCGCCTACACCCTGGCCGATACCGAACACCTGCGCAAGTTGGACGATTTCTACCTGATGATGATCGAGCAACCGCTGGATCACCACGACATCATCGATCACGCCACGCTCCAGGCGAAGCTGCAAACACCCATCTGCCTGGACGAGTGCATTCGCACCGCGCGCCACGCCGGGCAGGCCATCCAGATGCGCGCCTGCGGCATCATCAACATTAAGCTCGGAAGGGTTGCCGGATTCAGCCAGGCCAAACGCATCCACGATATCGCCCAGGCTGCCGGCATCCCGGTGTGGTGCGGCGGCATGCTGGAGGCCGGCATCGGGCGCGCCCACAATGTGGCGCTAGCCAGCCTGCCCAACTTCGTGCTGCCCGGCGACGTCTCCGCCAGTAAGCGCTATTGGAAGCGGGACATCATCCAGCCCGCCGTCGAAACCACGCCTTACGGCACCATCGCGTTGCGTGACGAANGAACCCGGTTTCGGCTACGCCATCGATCTCGATTTCATTCGCAGCATCACCGTGAGGGAAGAGGTCCTGGGTTGAGGGGGCCAATGCCCGCTAGAAACCGCTCTCTCACGGTCGCGGCTCTGATCCGAACCACGGCGACTCCAGTCAGAGCCACGACCGTAAGGGAGCGGTTTCCCGATACGCGACCTCGCATGGTGAGTTGAGCATCCCATGAACGCCTTCCTCTCACTGCTGCGCCAGAACCCCAACTACCGGAATACGTGGATCGGCCAGGTGGTGAGCGAAATCGGCGATCACTTCAACAACGTCGCCGTCTTCGGCCTGGGGCTGGCCCAAACCCACAACGGTATGGTGGTCACCGGCGTGATGCTGGCGCGCGCCATCCCGGCCATCCTGGCAGGACCTCTGGCCGGCGTCCTGCTCGACCGCTTCGACCGCAAGCGCATGATGATTGCGAGCGATCTGCTGCGCGCCGTGGTAGCGCTCGGTTTTATCCTCACCGTGGACCGCACCGAGACCTGGCTGGTCTATCTGCTGAGCGGATTATTGATGCTGGCCTCGCCGTTTTTCACCAGCGGGCGCACCGCCATTCTGCCATCCATCGCCACCAAAGAAGAACTGCACACCGCCAATTCGCTGACCCAGACCACGCAGTGGACTACGCTCTCGCTCGGCGCGTTTCTGGGCGGCGCCATCGTGACCCAGTTCGGTTTTCGATTGGCCTTCGTGGTCAATTCGCTCTCTTTTCTGATTTCCGCGCTGTGCATCTCGCGGCTGTTCCTGCCCGGACGCGGCTTCCGCCCGCCGCGCGCCTCCGTCACCGAATCCGAAGTGGTGCGCCCCTGGCATGAATACGTCGAAGGTCTGCGCTACATGCGCAGCCGCCCGCTGATCCTGGGCATCGGCATGATCGCCGTGGGCTGGGCCACCGGCGGCGGTGCGGCGCAAATTTTGTTCAGCATCTTCGGCGAAATCGTCTTCAATCGCGGTCCCGCCGGCATCGGCATGATCTGGGGCTGCGCCGGTTTCGGCCTCCTG
>JAPKZC010000541.1:0-328 GCA_026394025.1 Candidatus Solibacter sp. | reverse complement strand
GTTTTCAGAATTACCAGCGCACCATCGTGATCTGCTACATCTGCCACGGCGTTTCGTACATCGTATTCAGCCAGATGCGCAGTTTTGCGGCGGCGCTGGTCTTTATCGCGCTCTCCCGCGCCGCCGTCGGTGTCAGCGCGACACTGAATATGATGCAACTTTTGCGCAACGTGGCCGATGGATACCGCGGACGCGTTTTCGCCACCATCGAAAGCATGCAGTGGAGTGTCATGATGGTGTCCATGACCCTGGCCGGAATCGCCAGCCAGCACTGGGACCCGCGCACCATCGGCGCCATCGCCGGCGCGCTCAGTTCCACCACCGCGAT
>JAPKZC010000404.1:3664-4102 GCA_026394025.1 Candidatus Solibacter sp. | reverse complement strand
TTCCGGATGTTTTCCCAAACCTCGGCACGGTTGCGAAACCCTCTCTGCAGGAGCGGCTCGACATCCCGGCGAACGGCCGTCACTAACTCCTCCGTTGCACGCAAGCCATCATTTTGCCGCACCATCAATTGGGCCAGATGGATGATCTTCTGAATCTGAGGCTCCGGATCGTCCGCGGGGCAGAGGCAGAGCTTTTGCACGATGCCTGCTTCCAGTTTGGGCAGGAAGTCGGGATAGGGCGGGTTCGGAAAAGCCTGTCCCAACAGGCGGCGCACGACAAGCGTGTATCGCTGTTGCAAGGCCTCCAGGACCGGCACTGCGTCGCCATCCGATACGCCCACGGTGTCAAGGATTTTACCACGCCCTGCGCCGGCCACCCGTCGTTGGTGGCCGCGTCGCCCGTCCCGCACCGGACTAGATAGCGGCGCGACTGGCCGG
>JAPKZC010000404.1:0-3636 GCA_026394025.1 Candidatus Solibacter sp. | reverse complement strand
AGCGAGATAGAGTCGAAGCCAGGAAAGGACCAATGGCGTGGTGCTCGGGAGCTTCGGCAGGTCGTGGGCCGCAAACTCTACCCGTGGACTAGTGAGGCGCGCCTCGAAGCTGATCTTTTCTTCCCCCGCGGTGATCGTGCAAATCACTGCCCGGCCCCGGTACGCTTCGAAATCCTTGCCGCAGATTTCGAGGCCCAACCTAAACACTCCGTCAGCCGATACTTCGGGCCCTGCAAACAGCTCGCACGGTACAGCGGCGCCGGCAATCGACTCCCAGGTGGCGTCCAGCACTTCGATCGTCAGTTTCCCCTCCGGCACGCCCGGCGACCCGCCGCGCGTTCTGAGTGCGCCACGCGAAACCCAGGAGGCACCCGGCTGCCCGAAGCTCCTCCGCGAGCGCTCCAACGCGGCTCCCAACTCCCGCCGCGCCCGGTCCATCGCCCGCCGATCTTCCGGACGCAAGATGCCGCAACTCGTGCCCCGCTGCCACATCATTCCCACCTTGCCGGAGTCAATCGGCCGGCGCGCGGGGTACAGGAGGGACGGCACCTTCTCAACCTGCACCCCCGCGCGCCGGGGCATCGCGCCCTTCATCATCGCCACGGCGACAAGTCCCGCCAACTCGGCAGCGCAATCCGCGCAGGAGGCCAGATGCCCATGGAGCCGGCCTCGCCGCTCCGCGTCCAGATTGCCGGCGACCAGCAAAGATAACTGCTGCCGCACATCCTCGCAGGTTGACGGACCACTCGTGGACACACTCATACTTTCTCACCTCCTTCCCTGAAGAACAGCCGGCGCAACACGGGCACTAGTCGGGGCGTACCCTTGCTACGTGTTTCGATGGCCTCGATCAGTTGCCGTCCACTATCCTGGAAAGTGCCATCCAACAGGTGGTAGCAGCGCACGAACTCGGCAAATTCCTCTCCGTCGGGAGCCCAGCCCGAGACGCACCACCGGCGCGTGATCAGGGCTTCCGTGGTTCGCGCGCGAATGCCCGCCAGATCGATAGCGAAAAAATCGCCACGGTGATGGGCGTACTCGCAGTTCCCGCGGGCGAGCATCCACTTGAAATACGTGGTGACACACCCGAGCGTGTCACCAGCAGGGCTACCGATTTCCTTGCCCCACCGCTCGCTGTCGGAGATCAGGCGCGCGGCGTCAATCGCAATCAGCCGATTGACCCACGCCAGCAGTACTCCGCGGCTCGCCGCGTCCAGATTGAGGTCCGGAAGAAGCTCCGCCAGACGCTGCCGCCGCTTGTGCAGGTTCGCATCGCTGATTCCGCGATAGCCCTCCGGACGGCCGCCGCCCTGCACGAACTGCGTCAACTCCTCGCCGTCGATATCCACTTCCAGCGCTTCCGCATCGCCCCAGATTCCTTCCACCGTCAATCCTCTCAGCAGCGCCACGGCCGGCCAAGGGGTCGCGGTATCGTCCTGGATGGCTCGCCAACCAACGAACTTGACATACAAAATGACTGCTTCCACAAATTCGGCCACGGCTTCCTGCCGCCTCCGGTGCAACTGCTCCGCCACTCTCGCAAAAGCCAAGACCAGCGCGCACGCCGACTCCCTGGGAAGCAACACCGGACCGGCAGGCGCCGCCACATTGCCGTCGATCCAATCCCCGGGCTCATCGCCCGGCGTGGCCGGATGCACCAGATTCCTCCTGCCGCCATCCACCATGTCGTCGACCAGAGTCAGCGCACAGGTTTCAACCAGCAAGTCGCGGAACAAGGCGTGAAACGACTCCACACCGCGCCATTCCACCCGCTTGAATCTGGCGAGGTCCATCTTACGGGCGCTATTCCTGCCGTAGAATACGGGCTCCCCATCCTCTATCTTTTTCTCGACGGCGCAGCGGCCCCCGCTGACCTTCGCATCCATGGCGTCCACGGCGGCTTCGCGCGCCAGTTCGGCCCCCAGATCCACGCGGCAAAGATCGCCGTCCGCGTCTTCGCAGTAACGGATCAGGATGCGCGAGGCCAAGCCGCCCTCCGACTCCTTCAGCTTCGCGCGGCAGGCCTCGAACGCATCCGAATCCCCGTTCGCCCAGGCGCGAAATTCCGCTTCGTTGACCCGCGTCTTCCCGGCCAGAGATCGCCCTCCCCACTCGCGCCAGCCGACACCCTGCGCGCCGGGCGCGATCAGGCCGATTGTAACATCCGCCAGCCGAAGCGCGACGCGAAGGGCAGGTGTGACCATACACCTCCATATGCCAAGTCCACCGTGAATTCTGACTCTTCGCTGATAAGGCCTTATTTTTCATAGCGTGTCAGAATTCCTGGCAGTGCGCGCCTGTAACAACGCGGGCGGCACCAGCCCGACACCAAATACTAGGCCGGAGACCAAAACATGACTGTCAAGCCCCTATTCGTTGAGCTGCTCCTAGCCGGGGTGGCTTTCGCCGCATCTGTCCCGCATCTGCCCGTTCAGCGCGTGGTATTCGTGGACCAGTCCGCGTCCCCGAGCTCGGACGACGCCGATCACTGGCTCGAAGCCGCCAAGCGTATCGTTTTCACGCAGACCCACTTTGGCGACTCCGTGATCGTTTACGCTGTCCACGACCACACTGCGGAATCTGCTCCGATCTTCGAGGCCGCCGTCCCCGTGCTCGGTCCGGCCGCCAGCATGGAGGAGACGTTGCGCGCTCGCAAGCTACTCCGCCATGCGCGGGAGGATGGCCCGATAACGCTGGGTGAGGCTCTGCGCACACCGGTGCGCTCCCGGAGTACGCGGCTGATCGAGTCGCTCCGTCGGATCCCCAAGGACCCTAACCGTATGACCGAGGTGCTCTACCTTTCGGACATGCTTGAGAGCACCGGAGCGCACTCGCATCACCGGCGCCAACCTCATACGCCTGGCGCAGGCGGCCATCGATCGTTACCACTTGACGCGGGGCGCGCTCGATGGCGTCACGTTCGTTTGCGTCCTCGACTCGCCGCGTGTGGGCTCGGCTGTGGTTAAGGCCAACGATCACGAGGCCCTCGACCGGTTCTGGCGCTTGATCGTGACTAGCCTGGGCGGCAAATTAGTCGCCTTCGATTCGCGAATCCAGTAGGAGAAGAACATGAAGAGCAAGAAAGCAGTGCCCATGACGCCGGAAATCCAAAGCCGTCTCGCCGAGTGCCGCCAACGGGCTGTCGAGGTCGCGTCCGAATCCGGCCTGTTCCAAGTCGATGACCGCTTCGCTGGCATCATCGAGCCGCAACTGCGCACCATGGCCTGGGAGCTACACGGCGCTCCAAGTGTGGCTCCGGAGGTCCTGGGGCGGCGTGAGGCGGATCTCCGTCAGCGCGCCGACGAGGCCTCCCGCCGCGCGGCGGCCTTCTTCGAGATGGTGCGGGATGCTTCCCTCGCTGTCTCCCCAGCCGGTCCGATGTTCGGCTGGCGTGGCTGCCTGATCGTGCTGCTGGTGGCGGCGCTGGTTGGTCTGGCCGTTCCCGGGGTCACGTTGCGCGGTTTTGCTGTGCTGGCTCTGTCGGCGGCCCTCGGGGTTCTGGCTCTGCCGCTTCTGCCGGGCGCGGTTCGGTTCTCGATCGGCGCCGTCCGCGGCGTCGCTGCCTGCGCGCGCGATTTGGGTGCGGCTGCGGTGGCTTACCATGGCTGCCGCGAGTTGCGGTGCCGGGCCTGGGCG
>JAPKZC010000399.1:1988-6486 GCA_026394025.1 Candidatus Solibacter sp. | reverse complement strand
TTACGAAGCTTACGACTATGTTTTGATCAACCGGGAACTGGCGGAAGCCGAAGCCACCTTGAGCGCGATCGTTCGCGCCGAGCGCGCCCGGCGCACCAGAATCGAAGATCAGATCCGGCCCATTTTGGACACATTTCAAGTTTGAGGTAACGACGCATGGCTGAAAACAAACCTCCGCGCAACAACGCTCACTGCACCCTGCCCGACGATCCGGAGCAGAGCACGTACCGGTTCATCATCGTGGCCGCCAAGCGGGCGCGGCAGTTGCAGGGGGGAGCACGCCCGGTGCTGCCAACGTCGTCCAAGAAGCCCACCATCATCGCGATGGAAGAAGTGCGCCGTGGCCTGGTGAAGTACGATCTCACTGGACCGCTGGCCAACAGCCACCACGATCCGTTGCCCGACACCATCCTCTAAGCCCGTATGAAGGTCCTGCTCGGGGTCGGCGGCGGAATCGCAGCGTACAAGTCCGCGGAACTGGCGCGCCTGTTGATGCAGCAGGGTCACGAGGTTCAGGTGGTGATGACCCGGGCGGCGGAGGAATTCGTCGGACCGCTCACCTTCGCGGCTCTCACCGGCCGCAAAGTGCTCACCAACCTGTTCGCCATCGAAAGCGCGATCGAGCACATCGCGGTGGCGCAGGAACACGAATTGCTGGTCATCGCGCCCGCCACGGCGGACCTGATGGCCAAACTGGCCCACGGCTTGGCGGACGATTTTCTGACCACTCTTTATCTCGCCTTCACGGGCCCGGTGGTGCTCGCGCCAGCGATGAACGTCAACATGTGGCAGCACGCCGCCACCCAGGCAAATCTGGCAACTCTGGTCAAGCGCGGCCACGGGATTGTGGAACCGGGCAGCGGGTATCTGGCCTGCGGGATGACCGGTCCCGGACGCCTGGCCGACCCCGAGACCATCGCCGCCGCCATCGAGCGCGCGGCACATCAACGCCGCGATCTGGAGGGCGAAGCCGTGCTGATCACGGCGGGGCCGACGCAGGAACCGCTCGACCCGGTGCGCTACATTTCCAACCGTTCCAGCGGGAAGATGGGTTATGCCCTGGCCGAAGCGGCCGCCGCACGCGGCGCTCAGGTGATTCTGATTTCCGGCCCGGTGCATCTGCCGCCGCCGCGCGGCGTCGAATTAGTGGCCGTGCGCACCGCGGCGGAGATGCGTGAACAGGTGATGCAGCATCTCCCCGCCGCCGGTATCGTCATCAAGGCGGCCGCGGTGGCCGATTTCCACCTCAGCAAGGTTCCCGACCAGAAGGTCAAGAAGACCGCCGCGCGGGTCTCCCTGGAACTCGACCCCACCCCGGACATTCTGGCTGAGCTCGGCCGGAAGAAGGGCGATTTCCTGCTGGTCGGCTTCGCCGCCGAAACGCAGAATCTGCAGCAGGAGGCGCGCCGGAAACTGGAGTCCAAGAACTGCGATATGGTGGTGGGCAACCTGGTGGGCGGCAGCAGCGATCTCGGCTTCGAATCCGACGAAAACGAAGTGGTGCTGATCCTGCGCGCCGGCAAGGACATATCCTTGCCGCGCGCCTCCAAGCGCGCCATCGCCGACCGCATTTTCGACGAAGTCCTCAAATTGCGCCTCGCGCTCCACGCCGCCAATGGAAGTTGAACGCCTCCGCCAATATCTCGAGTTCTACCAGGATCTGGGGATCAAGACCCTCTATCGCCAGCAGGCCCCGGTTCCGGCGGCGCAACCCGCCGAGCCACGCGCTATTCTCATGGAACTTCCTCCTCTCGCACCCACCAACGATACGCTCCCCAAGATCATCGAGGACATGGGCGATTGCCACCGCTGCCGCCTCTCGGAAGGCCGCAATAAGATCGTCTTCGGCGTTGGCGATCCGGAGTCGCCGCTGGTCTTCGTGGGCGAAGGACCGGGCGCGGATGAGGACGCGCAAGGCATCCCGTTCGTGGGGCGCGCAGGGCAATTGCTCACCCAGATGATCGAGAACACGGCGAAGAAGGAAGGCATCGAACTGCTTCGCAAGGATATTTACATCTGCAACGTGGTGAAGTGCCGTCCGCCGGAGAATCGCAATCCGGAGCCGGATGAAATGGAGATCTGCGGGCAGTTTCTGCACCGCCAGCTATCGACGATCCGGCCCAAGGCCATTTGCGCCCTGGGCGGGATCGCGGCGCGCGCCCTTACCGGCCACAAGGAGGGCGTCACCAAGATGCGTGGCAAATGGTTCAAGTGGCAGGAGATCCCGGTGATGGTCACGTACCACCCCTCGTACCTGCTGCGGCAGTACAACCAGGAAGCCAAGCGCGAGGCTTGGGAGGACCTGAAGAGAGTTCTGCACTTCGTCTACGACTGAGGGCGCCGTCTTTGCGGTCAAATCCGGTGATAGACCTGGCCTCGCCGCTCGATTGTCACGACGTCGACGGTGCTGTCCGCCTCGTCCACGGCGAAGATGATTCGCCAGCCGCCGACGCGCGATCGGCGCAGACCGCCCTGGTTGGAGAGCACGCTGGAGAACCGCGGGTCTTGAGGCGCTTCACCGATCTGCTCCAGGCGCTTGACCATGCGCTGCTGCGCGTCGCGATTCAGGCGGTCCAGATCTTTCGCCGCGCGATGGACAGCCGGACCTCGTATTTCACAGGCCGCGTGTGCGCCGATAGTCGGCCAGCGAAATCGTGCGGCCGTCGCGGATATCGTCAAGGCCTTCCTCGATCGCAGCCCGGGTCGCGGGGCTGAGCGTGGCGTCCTCGTCCCGCAGGTCGGCGATGTAGTCGCAGACGTCGGCGAGACGGTCCTCGGGAAGGGCATCGATGAGCTGGTGGACATTCTCGCGTACGGACATAGCAAGCCTCTCTTCGATCATACATCCTCGCCGCCTCGGGTTTCGCCTGGCCTGGCGGCAAAGCCAAGCACGTTCCGCACCTGAGGTAAAATGAAGTCAAATCATGCAACCTGTCAGAAAACTCCCGCTTGCCCTAGCCCTGTCCGCGACTCTCGCGATGTCCGCGTGGGCGCAGGATCGAGGAGCCATCATCGGCCGCGTCATGGACCCCAGCAGCGCTGTCGTCGCCGGGGCCGCCATCACCGTCACCAACCAGGAGACCGGCGTCAAGGTTTCCACGGAAACCAATGATGCCGGCAACTACGCGGTCCGCAGCCTGCCCTTCGGTAGCTACGAAATCACCGCGGAGGCCAAGGGATTCCGCAAACTCATCCGCAAGGATGCCTCTCTCAACATCGGCCAGACGCTGACGCTCGACCTCTCGCTCGAACTGGGCGCGGTCGATCAATCCGTCGAAGTCACCGCCGCCGCTCCCCTTGTCGATAGCAGCACTTCGGACCTCGGCACCGTTGTCGACCAGAAGCAGGTCCGCGACCTCCCGGTGAGCGTCAACGGCAACATGCGCAACCCGGAATCCTTCGTGTTCCTGGCGCCCGGCGTCACCGGTGACACGGCCAACACCGAAATCAACGGTTCCCAGGACCGCGCCAAGGAAGTCCTGGTGGATGGCGCGCAATCCACCGGACCGGAGAGCGGCGGCACGATGTTCACGTACCCGCCGATCGAATCGATCGGCGAATTCAAGCTGGAAGCGGCCAACTTCAGCGCCGAATACGGCAAGACCGGGGGCGGGTTCGAGGTGTTCACCACCAAGAGCGGCACCAACCGGTTCCACGGTTCGCTTTTCGAATACCTGCGCAACGATAAGCTGGATGCGCGCGGCTTCATCTCCCCCATTACGCCCATCAACCGCCAGAACGAATTCGGCGCGGCCCTGGGCGGCCCCGTCATTCTGCCCAAGTACAACGGTAAGAACCGGACCTTCTTCCATTTCGTGTATGACGGCTTCCGCTATCGCGCCGGAGCGACCAACCAGCTTCTCACCCTCCCCAACGCGGCGCAGCGCAACGGCGATTTCTCCGGTCTCACCAAGGCCGGCGCAGCGCTGCAAATCTACGACCCCGCCAGCACCCGTTCCGACGGCGCCGGCGGCTTCACGCGCGACGTCTTTCCGAACGCGAGAATTCCCGTCACGCGCTTCAGCAAGGTCTCCGCGGCCATGCTCCCAATGCTGCCGGCCGCCAACACCGCCGCGAGCACGGCCAACTACACCGCCACCGGCGCGCAACGGTTTGACCGCAACGTGTTCACGATCAAGGGCGACCACTCCTTCTCCGATAAGTCCCGCGTCAGCCTGTTCGCGTACATCAGCAATGAGAGCAGCATCGCGCCGGCGCTGATTGAAGGCGCGATGAGCCCCGCCCTCAACCAGCAGCGTCCCGCCCGCTGGGGCCGTTTCAACTGGGACTATCAGCTCTCCCCCACCACGATTAACAACTTCCGCACCGGCTACACTCGCGAGCCTCAGATCTGGTTCCGCACCACGTCGGACCAAGGCCTTCTCCAGAAGGTGGGTCTCGCCGGCGTGAACCCTCCGGGGGACATCATCCCGCGCGTGCAATTCGCCGACACCTATCAGAACTGGAGCGACGAAACCAAGAACAAGGGCACGCAAGT
>JAPKZC010000399.1:0-1965 GCA_026394025.1 Candidatus Solibacter sp. | reverse complement strand
CGGTATTCCGGGGGAACCACAGCCTCAAGTTCGGCGCGGACATGCGGTGGCAGCAGACCAACGGCGCCGATAGCGCCGGCCAGCAGGGCCTGTTCAGCTTCAACTCCAATGAGACCGCGTTCCCGAGCGCCAGCGGAGCGGCCAACCGCGCCAATAGCGGCAACGCCTTCGCCAGCTTCCTGCTGGGCGCGGTGGATAACGCGAACTACAACGGCCTCTTCGTGGTGCCTGGCATCCGTTATGAGTACAAGGCGATCTTTGCGCAGGACGATTGGAAGGTGAGCCGCAAGTTGACGCTCAACCTCGGCATGCGCTGGGACCTGTTCACCCCGCGCCGGGAACACAACACCAACATCTCCGGCTTTGACCCCGCGCTGCCCAACCCCGGCGCCGGCAATCTGCTGGGAGCGGTCCGCTTTCTGGGCGAAGGCCCGGGCCGGGACAACACCCGCAAGAGCTTTGCCGATACGTATTACAAGGCCTTCGGACCGCGCATCGGCTTCGCGTATCAACTGGCCGCCAACACCGTCCTGCGTGGCGGCTACGGCGTTTCCTACGGACAGGGCAACGCCAACGCCGGTCTGCGCGATTCCCAGAAGTTCATCTACGGCTTCAACGCTGCGCCCAGCTATGCCTCCACCGATGCCGGTGTGACGCCCGCGTTCAATTGGGATAGCGGCTTCCCCACCACGTGGCCCAAGCCGCCTTTCATCAATCCGACGGTGCAAAACGGCAGCGCCGTCACCATGATCGGCAAGGATGACGGGCGTCCGCCGTATTTCCAGAACTTCCAGCTCAGCGTCCAGCAGGCCTTGCCCGGGCAGCTCTTCGTGGAAGCGGCTTACGTCGGCGTTAAGGGCACGCGCCTGGGTAATGGCCTGATGAATATCAACCAGGTCGACCCCAAGTACCTGTCGCTCGGCTCGGTGCTTACCCAGAGCGTCACCTCAGCCGCCGCAGTTGCCGCCGGCATCAAGGTGCCGTACGCCGGATTCACCGGTTCGGTGGCCCAGTCACTGCGCCCCTATCCGCAATACCAGGCCATCACTAATAACTCAAATCCCAACGGGAACTCGACTTACCACGCGCTGCAGACGAAGTTCACCAAGCGTCTCAGCCACGGCCTCTCGCTGCAAGGCGCGTACACTTGGGCGAAGTCCATCACCGATGGCAATATCGCCGCCGGCGGCGGACCCTCCGGACAGGATTTCTACAACCGCAAGATCGAGAAGACCATCAGCTCCAACGATGTACCCCACGTCTTCGTGGTCGCCTATACCTATGAGCTGCCCTTCGGCAAGGGTCAGAAGTTGATGAACAACAACAGCATCATGGCCCACGTGGTGGGCGGATGGCAGTTTACTCGGCGGGCAAGCCCGTCCAGATCACCGCCAACAACACGCTGCCCATCTTTAACGGCCTGCTGCGACCGAACCTCAACACCGGCGTCGCGCTGTTGCAGGATCACGCGAATCCGCTGGGCGACGCCTGGTTCAACAAGGCGGCCTTCTCCGCTCCGGCAGCTAACAGCTTTGGCACGGCGGCGCGCTCTTACACCGGGCTGCGCGCGCCCAACTTCGCCAACGAATCGTTCGGTCTCATGCGCCGCATCAAGGCCGGCGAAAAGGTCACCTTCACGCTGCGCGGCGAGTTCTTCAACATCTTCAACCGGACCGTCTTCGGCGCCCCGGTGGCCAACTGGTCCGCCGCCAACTTCGGCCGCGTCACCAGCCAAGCGAACTCGCCCCGGCAGGGGTTAGTGGCACTGCGGCTGGACTTCTAGGAACCTGCTCCGGCGACGCCGTTCGAGTGCTAATTATTGCCGCGACGTGACGCAGAGGGTCGCCTGGAAGGAAGCGATTGAGCGGCACTTCGAACCGCCGGAGGCAACGCGGCTGCCTCCGGTCCGCAGGATCGAGGTTGAGGTTGGGGCGGCTCAGGCGCCACCCATTCCGCGAAGTAAAG
>JAPKZC010000447.1:6122-9420 GCA_026394025.1 Candidatus Solibacter sp. | reverse complement strand
CTGCTCCAGCAAATGTCGCCTCAAAGTGGCGACTTTCTCTTGGCCGGTGTAATGCTTTCTTGATTTCTTCACGTGCTCTCTCCGTTATCTTAACGGAAGAGCGCTTTCTCCACTTCCAGCCGGGGCGGCACATATTGCCGAACTCGGGGCATTCGCTACTTCCGACATTTTGCAGCCCAAGACCTTGGCGGTTCTGAATTCCGCCCATCCACAGGAACGGACGTTTATTGCCGATGGCCCGGTACGGAGGATCACGACTGTGGACGAAGCCATGGTCCTTCGCTACGAGTGGAATGACCAAGACCTCGCTGAGGCTGCGACGCTGACAGAGTTTGCAGATATGAGTAAGGACCTTGTTCAGTTGCTTATAAAGCGTGCAACGGATTCGGCAAAAGTTCGAAAGCTCAACGTAAGCTCACATGGCCACATCATGCTACTAATAGCTGATTTGGTCGAGTTGATCGGCATCACGATCGGAACGGAACTTATCGAATGTCTCTCACAGTGGGGCATTTCTGTAGATCGCCTCCGGCTGCAAAAATATACTTATCTATTGAAACATCTGCGCTTGATTACTACACAGAGTAATGCAAGTCAGACATACTATCTCAGCAGAGCATCAGCCGGGTTTATTCACTACGCATTCATGCCAAACACGCCTGCACGCGACCGTGCCCGAATTAAGAGTTTGATCCGGCAGGCATTGACAACGCGAGACGAACGGCGTACGAGGATCCTTCAACGGCATCTTGTGAAGCAATCTAAGTGGGCAAGGACCAATGCCTAGTCTCCTCTCCACACTCGGTACCGCAGTGCTCCTCTCCCCGCAGGAGTTGATGAAGCTTATACGGTCCGCGCCAAGAAGGTACAAGGTCTACGAGATAGCCAAACGGACTCCCGGGCAGTTTCGAGTTATTGCGCAACCTGCAAAGGAGGTGAAGGCCCTTCAGCACTGGGTGATGAACCACTTCTTGAACCAGTTCCCCGTTCATGCGGCGGCTACCGCGTACTGTGTAGGTCACGGCATTGCTGACAATGTGCGCCCGCATCTTAACAGCAAGTTCTTGCTCAAGCTCGACTTCAAGAATTTCTTCCCCTCTCTTACTGCCCAAGATTTTCGTGAATTCATTGAAAAACAGAAAACTACGCTTGCAGAAGGAGACATCGAGGCCTTATCTCGAATTCTGTTTTGGAAACCTAAGAAAACGAATGATCTGCTGCTTTCGATTGGCGCTCCGAGTTCGCCCTTGCTTTCCAATCTCCTTCTCATGGACTTCGATGTAAACGTTTCAGCCTCGTGCGAGAAGATTGGAGTCGCCTACACGCGATATGCAGACGACTTGTCCTTTTCAGCCGATGTCAGTTCCAAGCTCCAGGAGATAGAGCGGGCGGTGGTAACGCTATGCCGGCAAATGAAGAGCCCCAAGTTGACGATCAATCCTGGCAAGACCGTCCGCGTTTCGAAGAGGGACTCACGGCGTATTACAGGGCTCACCATTAGCAACGATGCAAGGGTTTTTCTCGGTCGCGATCAAAAGCGGCGCATTCGGGCTTCCGTTCACCACTATGTCACGGGAAGGCTCGCGAAGGAACAGCAGCTCGAATTGAAAGGAATGTTGGCTTACGTCAACGCAGTGGAACCAAGCTTCTTAGCCCGGCTGCGAAAGAAGTACGGCTCTGATGTCATTCGCCATATTCAAACAGGTTCGTAGGATTTCAAGGCTGACGCCCTCGCGGTCGGCAACCCCTGAGTCAAACTTGAGGAAGCCCGTTACCGCACAACTCTGAAGGACGGTAATCACGACAGCAAGGCCGCCCTCTTGGTCCTGTGTTGTCCACCATGGGGAAGGGCGAACGTCCAGCATGGGAAGCTGACCCTTCGGATTCCTCTATTTGTGGATTCCCGTGCGCGTGACGACAACAGCCCGTAGCACCAGCGATCCGGCACAGGGTCCACAAACGGCCTTCTGGGAAGCACTATGGCCGCTCCGAGCGGTTGGTCGGCCACTCGGACAAAGCGCGGGTTCCACTTCTCTGAAGAACTGCTCCGGGAGGCTTTGGAAGAGACGTCTGGCCTTGCTTCGGTGCGCCCGCCCGATCGGCGGACTGCACGTAGACGGGAAGGCGTGGGTCGCGGTCAGACGAGGGCTATCAGATCCTCGGAGTGCTCAGACTTCAGGTAGGCGTTGGGATCGTGATAGAGAGCACCCTCGGGAAGCCACTCCATCAGCGCTCCGAGATCTTGACGCACTATGTTTCTGTAAAACTGGGGAAGCACGCTGCTCTCTTGCTCGAAATAGGGCGGAAATTGCGGGTCCGTGTCCAGGCGATCTCGAATCTCCCGATAGTACCTGGCCCTTCCGAAGCCCTCCGTCGAAACCGCGCGCACCAGGTTCAGCCAACGTGCGGTCACCCCTTGCGTAGCCAGCAAGCGGCGGAAGATCGTGCGCGCGGAGAAGGAATACCTGGTCAGCTCGATAATGTGGTCGTAGAGCGTCTGCCAGGAATAGTTCGCCGGCTTGACGTTCATGGCGCCGTTGTTGTTCAGGAAGTGGAATGGGAAGGGAAGCACGCGGTTAGATCGCTGGTAATCCAGATTGAGCGGCGCGGCCCGTCCGAATGCGGAGAGCAGCGAATAGGCCGGAAAGGCCCCCGGGGTCATATCCAGGAATCGCTTGGTGAGTTCAAAAGGCTCGGGCCCTTCGTCGGTGTCGAGTCCCAGCACGAAGTTGGTTTGGATGTAGGGTATGTACTGCAGGATCAGATTGACGTGTTCGGACACCTGGCGAACTTTGGCCATCCCGACGAGCGCGCCGGTCTTCGATTTCTCCCCCTGGGAGAACCAGGATTCAATGCCGGGCAGGACGCCTTTGAATGAATTGCGGTTGAGCCGTTTGAGGTGCGGTTCGGAAAGCAGGGACAGACTGCTTTCGGCGACGAAGTCGATGCTTCCGCGAGGAACTGCGTCCTCGATCATGTCCAGGTAGTCGTCGAAGCGAACTCCAAAATTGGGATCGTGCCAGGCCACCAGGGGCCGTTTGACCTTGGTCAGCAGGAACCGGAGATCCTCGCGGAGTACTTCGAAGTCCATCGGTTGGTAGGGGACCGTGGCATCGATACAAAAGGCGCAAGTGTACGGGCACCCCAGGCTGCCCAGCATGGGAACCATCTTGAGGAGGGGCGCTTTCCTCAGCGTGGGGTCGATAAACTGCCAACGCTCGCGCACCCCCGGGAGGGTCCTCGGCTGCTGGGAGGCCGCGAGGTGGACGCCCGCGGGCCGGTGCCGCGAGCGGTCCCG
>JAPKZC010000447.1:3039-6070 GCA_026394025.1 Candidatus Solibacter sp. | reverse complement strand
ACAGGACTTCACGGAGCGTATCCTTATCCGTGAAGCCCAGCACATAGTCGAAGTAACGCGCTGCGTCTTCCGGGTAACAGCGGGCGTGCGGCCCCCCGATGACCGTGATCGCCCCTCGGCTACGGAAGAGATTACTCAGGGCGTACGCAGTGTGCGCGGCTTCGGTGAATGCGCCGATGAAGACCACGTCGACGTTGTCAGGCAACTCCTTGAGCAGATCTTCGAAGCCGGTGTAACAAACGAAGGTAACCTCATGCCCCTCCTCTTGGCACCAGACGCCAATGACCTGGGGCATGATGCTGGCAAGGCTGGCGTTCATTATGCGTGCGTATAAAGCCCGAGTAGGACCCCTGGAAACGATGTCGATAATCCCGATCCGCAGCCTTTTCATGAACCCTCCAAGGCAGTGCAACCCTCTCGCCTAGTGCCTCGCGATGCGGACTCAGTCGTGGCGGGCATCTACCCCTTCTGGTGTTGCCGGGCGAAACTCACCTTGACGTTGACTGCCATCGCCTGCCAGAGAGGTGTTCTGAGTCCGTCCCAGTATACCGCTCGAAACAGTTACCGTCCCGGCGTTTGACTTCGCGGACATGGCGGCATCGGTCAGTGATCCGAGTGAGTTGCGGCGGTTTTGATTTAGGATGGCTGAGCGCACGAAGTCATCTGGGTCGCAATTCGTTCTGTGCGCGGAAGAGTTGCTCTGCTTTAAGCACGTGCCGGGCGATTTGTCGGACACTCGGAAACTGGTCCCAAACGGCCTTCGGGGAAGCGTGATGCGGGGATCAGTCCGTGAAGTCCCGACCACGCCGCCTGACCGCTGACGCCCAAACTGTAGAAATGCCTGACGGCGGAAGGGGCTCGCGTCAACCCGGCGTACTTCGGCATAACGTGACTGCGCGGGCGCAGTCGGCCCCGCGACTGCACAAGGCGGAGCCCTACGTCACGGGGCCGGGGTTGAAGGGGGCGAGCGCGTTGGCCAGCCCCCAATGCTCGGCCCAGGTCTGGCGGCGCCCGCTGGCCACATCGAGGATCAACCGTCGCAATCCGCCCCGCGTCGAGATCGATCAGGTCCGCCCATTTCTCCGCCAGCGCGGTGCGCGAGGACACCTTGATCACGGGCACCAGCGCCAATCCATAAGGGCTGCCTTCGCCGGTGGTGAATACGTGCATATTCATGGAAGCCAGTTGCTGGGTGCCGCAGATGAAATCGCTGGCCGGCGTGGCGGCGAACACCAGGCCCCTGGCGGTCACCTTCTCGCCATGCGTGGCCACCGCGCGGATGGCGGTGCTTCCCGCCTTGGCGATGCTGCCCAACGCCTTCTCGACGATGTTCGCCAGTCCTCCGCGCTTGTTCCCCGGCGTGGTGTTGGCGCTGCGGTCGGCCGCGCCACGCGCCAGGTATTCGTCGTACCAGCGCATCTCGCGAATCAAATCGCGCGCCACCTCAACGGTTGCGGCACGCGGCGTCAGCAGGTGAATGGCGTCGCGCACCTCGGTGACCTCGGAGAACATCACCGTGGCGCCGGCGCGCACCAGCAGGTCGGCGGCGAAGCCCACCGCGGGATTGCAGGTGACACCGGAGAAGCCGTCGCTGCCGCCGCATTGCAGGCCCACGACAAGTTCCGACGCGGGGACCGGCTGCCGGCGGCGGCGGTCGAGTTCGGCCAGGCGCTTTTCGGCAGCCCGCATAATGGCCGCGATGCTCTCGGCGAAGCCGCGCTCGTCCTGTAGGCGGATCACGTTGCCTTCGCCCAGAATGGGAAGATCGCTGCCCAAGAGGCGCGCGGGTTGCAGCTTCTCGCACCCCAGCCCGACCAGAAGCGGCTGCCCCGCCAGATTGGCATGCAGCGCGATGTGCTTAAGCGTGCGGATGGGCACGGCGGCGCCCGGCGCATCGATGGCCACGCCGCAGCCATAAGAATGGGTGACGGCGACCACGCCATCCACGTTGGGGAAGCGCGGCAGAATCTCCGCCCGGATGCGCTGCGCGGCGTACTCCACGGTGGGCGCGACGCACTGCACGGTGGTCGCGAGTCCCAGGATGTTCTTGGTTCCGGTTCCGCCATCGGCATTGCGGTAGCCCTCGAACGTATAGCCTTCAAGCACCGGTAGCGCCGCAGGGACGGCGGTGGCCAGGGGCAACGCGTCGAGCGGCGGGGCGGCCGGCATATCGAGCAGTTCCTCGCGCACCCAACTGCCGGCGGCGATGGGGCGGTTGGCGAGGCCGATGGTCTGCCCGTAGCGCAGGACGCGCTCGCCGGGTTCCAGATCTTGCAGCGCGATCTTGTGGGATTGGGGAATCCGCTCGCGCGCGATGAGGCCACCGGCGAGAAGCGCGCCAGGCTCCACGCCCTCCGGGTGCACCAGGATGGCGACGTTGTCACGGGCGTGGACGCGAATGTACATAGGCGAGACGGGGCGCTAACGCTGCGGCACAGGCCGGCGACCGCTCCGCTCAGAGCCGCGACCGTCAGGGAGCGGTTGTCCGATTGGTAGCAGTATTCTCATTGGTTGTGACGCCGCAGGCATCAGGCGCGGCTTAGGACGTCGGCCATCGTGCCGCTGTGACCTTGGATCTTTTCCTGGAGCATCATCAGGGCGTAGATCAATTGCTCCGGGCGCGGCGGGCAGCCGGGCACGTAGACATCGATGGGGATCACCTGGTTGACCGGGGTCAGGGCGTAGTTGTTAAAGACGCCGGTGGAGGTGGCGCAGGCGCCCATCGAGATGGCCCACTTGGGTTCGGGCATCTGCTGGTACAGGTGGCGGATGACCGGCGCCATTTTCTGGGAGACACGGCCGGCAATGATCATCAGGTCGCTCTGGCGCGGGGATCCGCGGAAAACTTCGGCGCCGAAACGCGCGATATCGAATCGCGAGGCGCTCATCGACATCATCTCGATGGCACAGCAAGCGAGTCCGAAGGTCATCGGCCAGATGGAGTTCTTGCGTGCCCAGTTGACGGCGGCATCGAGCGTCGTCATGACGATTCCTTCGTGCGCCGCCGCGGCGGCATTGTCGACCTGGTAGT
>JAPKZC010000447.1:1385-3017 GCA_026394025.1 Candidatus Solibacter sp. | reverse complement strand
TCTATGCGTGAGAACAGTTCCACGGGACCGCTGGCCAGGGGGTTATCCATGCTGCTATTTTCGCATGGGCGGCGGCACTGCTGGAATGTCCTGTAAAATCAAAGGTACCCTCTTCATGCCTTCCGACTCATTCGCACAACTACTGGACCGCGCCGCATCCTGGTTTGGGATCGACGGCGGCTTTTGGGATATCTTCGGCAACCAGCACACGACCTCGGTAGCGGCCAAGCAGGCGATTCTGCGCGCCTTGGGGGTGGCGGCGGATTCGTCGGCGGATCTGGAGCAGGCGCTGGCGGCGCTGGCGCGGCACGAATGGGAGCGGCTGCTGCCGCCCGCGGTGGTGGCCGTGGAGACCGGCCCGGTGGAACTGCCGCTGCACGTGCCGGCGGAATCTCTGGGCACGTGCGCGCGCTTCGTGGTGCGCCGCGAGGACGGAGAGACCAGCGAATTCGAACTCAATCTGTGGGAACTGCCGCACGCGTCCTCGGTGGAAATGGACGGGCGGACGTGGGTGCGCGCGCTTGCCACGCTGCCCATGCCACTGCCGCTTGGCTATCACGAGGTGTCGGTTAGCGCGGGCGGGCGACACGGGTCCACGCGCTGCATCGTGACGCCGGAGCGCGCGTATGTGAACCCGCGTCTGGGAAGCGGCGGGCGCGCCGCCGGAATCGCGGTCAGCCTGTACGGCGTGCGCTCCCTTCGCAACTGGGGATGCGGCGATTTCCACGATCTGCGGAATGTGATCGACTGGGTGGCCGTGGAAGTGGGAGCGAGTTTCGTGGCCCTCAATCCGCTGCACGCGATCCACAACCGGCGGCCGTTCAACACCAGCCCGTACCTGCCGAATAGCATCTTTTACCAGAACTTCCTCTACCTGGATGTGGAGGGCATGGAAGATTTCGAGCAGTGCCGGCGGGCGCGGGCGCTGCGCCAAACGGCGGAAGTGGTGCGCGAGATCGAGGACCTGCGCGCCACTCCCTATGTGGAATACGAACGGGTGAGCGCGCTGAAATTGCGTTTCCTGAAACTGGGGTTCGCGCAGTTTCTGCGCGAACGGCGCACCGGGTCCGCGCGGACGCGGGCGTTTGAAGCGTTTTGTGATCGCGAGGGCGACCTGCTGGAAACGTTCGCCACTTACTGCGCGCTGGACGATGAGTTGCACGGGCGGAACGCCGACCTCTGGTTGTGGACCGACTGGCCGGCGGCTTACCAGGACCCCTGCTCGGCGGAGACGCGCGCCTTCCGCCTGAAGCGCGGGCGCCGCGTGATGTTCTATCAGTACCTGCAATGGCAGATCGACCTGCAGCTGGCGGCGGCGCAGCAGTGGGCGCGCGAGCGGCGCCTTTCGATCGGGCTGTATCACGATCTGGCGCTGGCCACCGACCGCTTCGGCAGCGACCTGTGGGCGCACCGGCCGTTCTATGTGGCAGGGTGCCGCGTCGGTTCGCCGCCCGACGATTTCTCTCCGAAGGGACAGGACTGGGCGTTTCCACCGCCGAACTCGGCGCGGCATCGCGAGGACGGGTACCGGCTGTTCGCGGAATCAATCCGCAAGAACTGCCGGCACGGCGGAGCGTTGCGCATCGATCACGTGATGCGCCTCTTCCGCCTGTTCTGGATTCCCGACGGAGT
>JAPKZC010000447.1:0-1361 GCA_026394025.1 Candidatus Solibacter sp. | reverse complement strand
GAGTGGAGGCCACGGAAGGCGCCTACGTGCGCGAGCGCAACGAAGATTTCGTGCGCATCCTGGCGCTCGAGAGCGTGCGCAATCAGGTGGTGGTGGTGGGCGAGGATTTGGGCACGGTGGATCCGTCGATTCGCGAGACCCTGGCGCGCTTCGGCATCTTGAGCTACCGGCTGTTCTATTTCGAAAAGAACGAACGCGGCGAATTCCGCCACAGCGAGGAGTATCCGCTGCAATCGCTGGTCTCTTCCACCACGCACGATCTGCCCACCCTGGCGGGCTTCTGGGTGGGCGCCGACATCGCAGCGCGCCGCGCCGCCGGAACCATCGACGACGCGGTGCAGCGCGCGCAACTGGAACAGCGGCGGACGGAGAAGCAGAAGATGCTCGACGTGCTGTTCCAATTGGAGTTGGTGCGCGCGGACCTGCCGCGCGCGGCGGACGCCTATGCGGAACTGACGGGGGAGTTGCATAACGCCATCATCGGGTTTCTGGCGATGACCCCTTCGCAATTGCTGGCCATCAATCAGGAGGATCTGACCAAGGAAGTGGATCAGCAGAATCTGCCGGGGAGCACCTGGCAGTATCCCAATTGGGGCCGCAAGATGCGCTTCACCATCGAGCAGTTGCGAGGGGATGCGGAGACGCGCGGGTTTACCACGATGTTTCACGATTGGATCGAGCGCTCGGGACGGAGAAATCAGGGGGATTAGGCAGCGCTTGCCTAGAAGTTGTAGCCCACGCTAAACGTGGGGGTGAACTGGTGCAGCATGCCCTGACGCGTGGCGCCGGCGGCCGGGGAAATCAAACGGTCCGGGAACACGGTGAGGTAGTCGCGGAAATCGCCGCTCACCACCACACGATCCGCAATCCGCACCTTGACCCCGGCGCCAAAATCGAAGAGCGGCTTCCACTGGCTCTGCGTGGTGAGCGACGCGATTCTGGGCAGCGGCTGCGGACTGGGCACGGTCCCCGTGGTGTCGTAATACTTGGCGCCCACGCCTCCCGCCACGAACGGACGGATGCGCTCCGTGCGCGGCTTCAGATGGATCAGAGCATCGTAGAGGAAGACGTGCGACTGCGCCTTCACGCCACCCGCTGACGACCCCGAGCTGAGAAACGTGTCGCCACTGTGGTAGACATAACGGAACTCGCCCGAGAAATGGTCGAACAGGTCCTCGGTCACCGCGCCGGTGACAACGGCATGGTTGCGGATTCCGGCGGTGGCAGATCCACCGGACGAGGTGATGGTGACATTGCGGTAGGCGCCGTATCCAAGACCACCGCCGATTACCCAGTTCTGCGCGAGGCAGGCGCCTGCCGCGAGCAATCCCACAAGAAAAAATTTCAGAGCCACACCTGAA
>JAPKZC010000861.1:9666-13357 GCA_026394025.1 Candidatus Solibacter sp. | reverse complement strand
CTTTTTGAGGGGTGCCCGCGTCTCTATGTTAGATTTGAAGTTAGGAGACGATTTGCTCTTCGAGACCTCCGTTGCCTTCCTCCTGCAGACAGATCTCTGGGAAATGGTCCAGCATAACGGCCCAGCCGGTATGGCTGTGCTGGCCATATTGATCTGTTTTTCACTCTATTCCTGGACCATCATTTTCTCCAAGCTGGGCTCCCTGCGCTCCGCCGGCAAGGCGAATTCACGCTTCCTGCGCGCGTTTCGCAAGTCCAGCGGGATGGAAGCAGTGATGGTTGTCAGTGAGCAGTTCCGGCCCTCGCCGCTGGTTGCCGTTTTCGATTTCGGCTACGAAGAACTGGAGCGCCAGGTCAAACTCCGCGGCAGCGTGACCAACCGGACCTCACTGGAACGCACCCTGCAACTCGGCGTCAGCGAAGAGCTGGCAAAGCTGGAGCGCAACATGAACTGGCTGGCCACCACCGCATCCGTCACTCCATTTATCGGGCTGATGGGCACCGTGATGGGCATCATCCGAGCTTTCCAGGATCTTGGCCAGATGGGCTCCACCAGCCTGAAGGCGGTGGCTCCCGGCATCTCCGAGGCCCTGATTGCCACAGCGGTCGGCCTGTTTGCCGCCATCCCCGCGGCCATCTTTTACAACTACTTCGGCCACCTGATTCGCGAACTGGGCGCCCGCATGGACGATTTTTCGCTCGAGTTCCTGAATCTGGCCGAGCGCAGTTTCGGCGGAGACTAGCCGATGGCCTTCTCCTCCAACGGCGGCGGATACCGGTCGGGCAGGCGCCACAGCGCCGCCATCTCGGGGATCAACGTCACGCCATTCGTCGACGTCGTCCTGGTCCTGCTCATCATCTTTATGCTGACCGCCCACGTGATGGAGTTCGGCATCGAGGTGGACGTCCCCAAGGTGCGCACCGTCAAGGAAAGCGCCCAGGAGATGCCGGTGGTCACCATCACCAAGGATGGCGTCATCAAGCTCAACACCGACGACGTGAACATCAACAATCTGCCGGCCACCATCCGGCAGAAGTACGGCAAAGCGAAGGGCGTCTACGTGCGCGCCGATAAGGAAACCATCTGGGACCCGATCGCGCAGGTCACCGCCGAACTCGGCGCTGCCGGCTTCCAGGTCAACATGGTCACCCAACCCGAGGATTCGTCCTCCAAGAGCCGTAAGTAATGTCGCCCCACGTCGACATCCTGGATCAACCCGAGCGCCTCGCCCCTTCCTTCTTCGGCTCGCTGGCGTTTCACGGATTGCTGGTCGCCGCGGTCGTGGGCGCCGGCTGGGTGCAGAGCCGAAGCACCATCTCCATGGGCGACCCCAATGGCGGACGCTTGGGAGCGGTCACCGTGAACCCGGTTTCCTCTATCGCGCTGCCTTCGCATGCCGGGCCCAAGAATCCGGTGGCCACCGATACAGAATCCGCCGTACCGGTTCCGGTCGCCAAGGCCAAGCCGGCGCCTAAAGTGAAGGTACCCGACCCCAAAGCCATCGCCATCCCCAGCCGCGATGCCAAGGTGAGGCGGCCCTCGGAAGCCGCTGCGCCGGTGGACAAGTGGCGCGCCCAACAGAAGGATCTGCCGAACCAGCTTTACAGCACGGCAGGCACGCGCGTCAGTACACCGGACTTTGCGTTGGCCGGTGGTGGTGGCGTGGGTGTCGGGAACAATTCCCCATTCGGCAATCAGTTCGGTGCTTATGCCGACCTTCTGCGCAACCGTGTCGCACAGTTCTGGAAGACCACCGACATTCGCGCCAACAATGCGCCGTTGGTCGGTGTCACCTTCACCCTCCGTCGCGATGGCAGCGTGACCGGAATCCGCATCACGCAAAAGAGCGGCATCTCCGCTCTGGATATTTCCGCGCAGCGCGCCATTATGGACGCTGCGCCGTTTCCCCAACTGCCGCCGCAGTTTCCCAAGAACGAGGCGGAGATTGAATTCTTGTTCCAACTGAAGCAGTAGAGGACTCACGCATGAATAAGCTCATCTGTTTCGCAATCGCGTTGTCCGCCGCCCCGTGTATCCTCACGGGACAGGATGCCACCATTAGAGTATCCAAGGAAAGCTGCATCCCGGCCATCGCCATCCCCGACTTCCGCGGAACCGGTGACGCCCAGAAGTTCATGGCCGCCTTCAACGAGACTCTTGCCGCCGACGTTAGAGGTTCCGGCCGTTTCAAGATCGTCGCCAAGTCATTCCTCCCCACCTTCGTCCCGCAGCAGCCCTCGGATTTCCAACAGCCCACGCCGCCGCCCGCCGAACCGCCGCCCACCCGCCGGCGCAACCAACCGCCGCAGCCCGTCCTTCCCACCACCGGCGGGGGGCGTTGGATGCAGGATTGGTCCAGCCCGCCCGCCCAGGCCAACCATCTCGCTTTCGGCTACACCGCCCCGCAGAACGGGGTGCTGGTGCTCCAGGGCTGGCTCTACGATCTGAGCAAGGATACCCCCGCCAACGCACAACTCATCGGCAAGCGCTACCTGGCGACTGTGGATGAAGCCGGCGCCCGCAAGATCGCGCACGAATTCGCCGCCGATATCATTACCCTGTTCGGCGGCCAATCCCTCTACGGTACCCATATCTATTTCACCAGCGAGCGTACCGGCCACAAGGAAATCTGGATGATGGACCCCGATGGCAAGAATCAGCGCCAGATCACCAGGTTCAACAACATTTCCACCTATCCCACCGTCTCCCCTGACGGATCAAAAATTGCGTTCACTAGCTGGGTGAAGGGACAACCTGCTATATTTATCTTTTCGGTGGATCCGGTCCGGGATTTACGCTATTACAATCAGGCCGCGTCTGTGAATCAGGCCGGCTCATTTACGCCCGACGGTAAGCAGATTGTCTATGCATCCTCCGCGGGTACGGGAAGGTGTTGCCGGATTTTCGCCGCGAATTTAGATGGAACGGGGTTTCGGCCGATCTCTTCGTCAAGCGCCATCGAAGTCGAGCCAAAAGTCAATCCGAAGACGGGGACCGATATCGTATTTTCTTCGGGTCGCTCCGGTCCGCAACAGGTTTACCGCATGAGTATGGATGGAGCCGACTTAGAGCGATTGACACCGGGTATCGGTGAGGCGTCCAATGCGTCGTGGCACCCCGACGGCCAGCGCATCGCCTTTGCCTGGACCCAGGGATACGCCACCGGCGCCTTCAACATATTCACCATGAATGTTGCAACTAAGGAGTACGTGCAGTTGACGCATGGCGATGGCAAGAATGAGAATCCCAGTTGGGCGCCCGATGGCGTCCACATCGTCTTTGCGAAGACCCGCGGTGGTTCGCGCCAGATCTATTCCATGCTGGCGGACGGAACCCAGTTGCAGCAATTGACCACAGCGGGGCAGAACGAAAACCCCGTGTGGGGGAAGTAACGAATTTAGGAGGCCATGTTCATGTTCAGAAAACGGAAGTTCTCTATCATCTGTCTGGCGCTCGCGCTGGCGATGTTCGCGGCAGGATGTAAGAAGAAGGTGCCGGCCCCGCCGCCGCCCCCGCCGCCGCCACCGGCGCCCGTAGCGCCCGCTCCCAGGCCGGTCGCTCCCACCGTGGCGCAGTTCACGGCGGAGCCCACCTCGATTCAGCGCGGTCAAACTTCCACATTGCGTTGGGAAGTCACCGGCCCGGTCACCAGCGTGTCCATCAACCAGGGCGTTGGGACCGTGCAGAGCAC
>JAPKZC010000861.1:8916-9602 GCA_026394025.1 Candidatus Solibacter sp. | reverse complement strand
CGCCGCCTCCCCCGCCGCCCCCCCCGGCGGCGCCTGTCGTCACCTTGGAGCAGCGCCTCGGGTCGGAAGTCCAGGACGCTTACTTCGACTACGATAAGACCGATATTCGTAGTGACGCCAGCGGCGTTCTCACCAGGAATGCCGCCGCGCTGAAGAGCATCCTGGGCGATTTCCCCAATGCTTCCATCAACATTGAGGGACATTGCGACGAACGGGGCTCGGCCGAATACAACACTGGACTGGGCGACCGCCGCGCCAGCGCCGCCAAAGAGTTCCTCCAGGGACTCGGCGTTTCCGCCGACCGGTTGAAGACCGTCAGCTACGGCAAGGAACGCCCGCAGTGTACCGAGCAGAACGAATCCTGCTGGCAGAAGAACCGGCGCGTCCACTTCGTGACAGGACAGTAGGATAAGCCACGGTAGAGTAAAGACAGAGTCCATTGCCGCAAGACGGGGCAGCCTGACCGCTGCCCCGTTGGCCGCTGCCTTCTTGATGGTTAGGAGAGTTGCATGAAGTCCCGAAGCCTTTTGGTTTGCCTCTTACTTGCGGTCCCCGCGCTCGCGCCCGGCGCCAGCAAGGAAATCCAGGAATTGCAGCGCGACGTCGCCCTGTTGCAGCAGCAGATCAAAGATCTCCAGCGGTCCCAGGACGAGAAGTTCGCTGCCGTTATCGAACTCGCGCGCCAG
>JAPKZC010000861.1:4392-8849 GCA_026394025.1 Candidatus Solibacter sp. | reverse complement strand
ACAACATCGAAAAAAACCTGCGCGACCAGACCGAAAAAGTCGCCACGCCGGTGTTGGGCCTCTCCACCCGCCTCAACGAAATGGGCGGGGAACTGCGCACATTGGGGCAGGCAGTCGGCGATCTCACCGCCCTCATGAACCGAATGCAGGTGCAGTTGGCCGACATCAATACCGCTATCAAAGTGATGCAGACGCCCCCGGCGCCGCCGCCCGCACAACCCGGCCAGCCTGCCGCGACCCCAGACGCTCCGCCCATGTCGGCCACCAAGATGTACGACGCGGCGCTGGGCGATTACCGCGCCGGCAAGTACGAACTGGCCATCCAGGAATTCGCCGATTATCTCAAGTACTACGGCAACACCGACTACGCTCCCAACGCGCAGTTCTACGTCGCCATGATTCACTTCGTGCAGAGCAACTTCGAAACCGCGGTCAAGGAATTCGACATGGTGCTGGAGAAGTACCCCGACAACAACAAGACGGCGGATTCGCTGCTCTACAAGGGCCGCGCATTGGTCAAGATGCCGGGGCACAAAACGGAAGGCGCCAACGAATTCATGGAAGTCATCCGGCGATATCCGAAGAGCGACCAGAGCGTGCAGGCTTGCACGGAGCGCAAGGCGCTCGGCCTGAACTGCGGAGCGCCTGCTGCCGCCCCCGCCAAACGCAAGAAGTGATGCTCCCGCTCACCACCTACGAATCTTTCGCCAAACTCATCGACCATCCACTGGTCAGGCCGGAACTCACCGATGAACAGGTGATTGAGGGGTTGGAACTCGCCAAGCGGTACCACATCGCCTGCGCCAGTGTGCGGCCCTGCGACATCGATCTGGCCGTCCGCACTTTGCAGGACAGCAGCGTCAAAGCGGGCGCCGTCTGCGGGTTCCCCCACGGCTCCCAGAACACCGCTACCAAGCTCTACGAAGCGCGCGATCTGCTGCGCCGCGGCGCCCGGGAGATCGACATGGTAATCGCCATCTCCAAGTTGCTCTCCCGCGAGTTTCAATACGTGCAGATGGAGCTCCTCCAGATGTCCGAACTCTGCCATAAGGAAGGCGCGCTTCTGAAGGTCATCCTGGAAAACGCCTACCTCACCGATGAATTGAAGATCATCGCCTGCCGCTGCACGGAGCGCGCCGAAGTCGATTTCGTCCACACGTCCACCGGTTTCGCCCCCTCCGGCTACACCCTGGCGGACATCGCCCTGATGCGCAAACACCTCCCCGAGGAGATCGGTGTCAAAGCCGCCGGCGGCATCCGCACCGTCGACCAGGTATTGGAGGTTTACCAGGCCGGTTGCACGCGCATCGGCACCACGTCCACCGGCGCCATCCTGGATGAGTGGAAGGCCAGACTGACCCCGCCTCCGGCCACTTAGGCAGCCCGCGGAACCCCTCGGCACCCGTGTTATCCTTGGAGTTCCTTACGATCCAATGTCGCAGACCAGATCGCTCCCCCGCATATGCATCGCGTTGGGCCTGCCAGACGTGCCGACACTGCTCGAACACGCTCGCCGCGAAGCTGAGGCCGGCGAGATTTTCCTTGAGTTCCGCCTGGACTACCTGAGCAGTCCCTCGAAAGGCGCAGAGGCCATCCCGCAGTTCCTCGAACAGTACCCCGATTGCGTCCTCCTGGCCACCTGCCGGCGCCACCAGAACCACGGCAAGTTCAACGGCAGCATTGAGGAACAGCTTGCCGTGCTAGACATGGCCGTGCGCAATGGCGCGCACGCCATTGATATCGAGATCGAGACCGCCGAGGTGGCGCAAGACCGCTTGAGCCAGTTCCGCGGCCGCACCTTCGTCATCGTCTCATATCACAATTTCGAAGCTACTCCCCCCATGGACACTGTGGTCAACCGGGTCATGAAGGTGCAGGCGGATGGCTACAAGATAGTCACCACGGCCCGCAAGCCCAGCGACAATGTACGGGTCCTGGCCGCCGCCAAAGCGCTACCCAAGCACCGCATGATCGTCCTGGCCATGGGCGAACTGGGCTTTCCCACGCGCGTGCTCTCGCCGGTCTTCGGCGGCGTTTATACCTACGCCGCCCCCATGTACGCCGAAGGCACCGCCGCCGGGCAGGTGAGTTCGCGCTTTCTGCGCCATCTCTACCGCGTTGAAAAACTGAGCAAGTCCGCCAAGATCTACGGCGTGATTGCAGACCCCGTACGCCACACCATATCGCCCGCCGTGCACAACCGCGCCTTCCAATCTAAACGCGTGGATGCCGTCTATCTGCCGTTCCTGGTCTCCCCGGCATGCCTGCGCGATTTCTTCTCGCTGGCCGCCAAGCTTCCCCTCTCCGGTTTCAGCGTCACCATCCCCCATAAGCAGAAGATCATCCGCTACCTGGACGTGGTGGAACCGCTGGCGCGCCGCATCGGCGCCGTCAATACCGTCTGGCGCAAGGCCGGGAAGTGGCGCGGCACTAATACCGACGCCGCCGGCGTCACCGGGCCACTCTCCCGCCTGCTCAAGATCGCCCACTCGAGCGTGCTGATTGTCGGCAACGGTGGCGCCGCTCGCAGCGCGGCTTGCGCGCTTTCCGACGCCGGCGCCAAGATTACCCTGGTGGGCCGCAATGCCGACCGGGTACGCGCCCTCAGCAAGATTTGTGGCGCCGAAGCGCTCCTCAAGGAGCAACTCGATTCCCACCATTTCGACGCCGTGGTTCATGCCACCCCGCTCGGCATGTTCCCGCACGTCAATGAGTGCTTCTTCGAAGACAGAATCCCCGCCGACATCGTTTTCGACATGGTCTACAACCCGCTCGAAACCGTGCTCGTGAAGCACGCCAAAGAGCAGGGCAAGACCGTCGTTCCCGGCTTGGACATGTTCATCGAACAGGCGGTGCGCCAGTTCGAACTCTGGACCGGCGAAACCGCGCCGCGCTCCGTCATGCAGAAGGCCGCGCTGGAGGCTCTCTCCGGGAACGGCCACGCCATGCACCCGTCGAGGTGAAACATGAAGCTGACCCGCCGCAAACTAGCCACCGTACTGGTTTCCGCCGCTGCCGGGGCCGCGCAGCAACCGCAACCCACCTCCGCTGCCGACGACGATCTTAAGGCTGCCCGCGACCGCTTGCAGGCTAATGCCGCCGCGCTGGCCATCCCCCCCATTCCAATGGCCACCGAGCCGGCCTTCCAATTCAAGGCCTGAGGAGTACGCATGGCCTCCATCGGCATCGACACCTTTTTCGCCCCACTTTCCGAACTCACCGCCCGCCTCAGAGCCAGGGAATTCTCCGCCGAAGATCTGGCGCGCGCTTTCTCCGAACGGCTCCAGCAACTCGGCCCGCGCTATAACGCGCTCGCCCTGCCGCTGCACCAGGAAGCCCTCCGTCAGGCCAAGGATGTCGATAAAGATCTCAAGCGCCAACGTTACCGCGGCCCCCTGCAAGGCATCCCGTACGGCGTCAAGGATCTGCTCGCTTTCGCCGGGCAGCCAACCACCTGGGGCGCCAAGCCGTACGCCGGCCAGGTCTTCGATTACAGCGCCACGGTCATCGAGAAGCTTTCTGCGTCCGGCGCCGTGCTCACGGGCAAGCTCGCCATGGTGGAACTCGCCGGCGGCGGCGGCTACCGATTCCCCTCCGCCTCGCTCACCGGCCCGGGACTCAATCCCTGGGACCGCACACGCTGGTCGGGTGGTTCCTCCAGCGGATCGGCCGCCGCCGTCGCCGCCGGACTGGTGCCCTTCGCCATCGGTTCGGAAACCTCCGGTTCCATCGTCACGCCAGCCTCCTTCTGCGGCGTCACGGCCTTGCGCCCCACTTACGGGCTAGTGAGCCGCCATGGCGCCATGGCGCTTTCCTGGACCCTGGATAAACTCGGCCCCTTCGCGCACAGCGCCGAAGAGTGCGGCACCATCCTGCAAACAATCGCCGGCAAGGATGCCAAAGATCCCGGTTCCGCCGGTAAGAGCTTCTACTACACACCCCAATACGCCCGCCCCATGAAGGATCTCCGCGTGGGATACGCGCCGGCCGATTTCGCCGAGTGGGCCGAACCTGCCACCCGCCCCGCCTTCGAAGCCGCCATCGCAGTGCTCAAGGCGTCCGGCATGCAATTCGTTGAAACCAAGCTGCCGGACTTCCCCTATGGCGCGGCGCTTTCCACCATTCTCGCCGGCGAAATGGGGTCGATTTTCGAGTCGCTGATTTCGAGCGGCAAGGTGGATGAGTTGGCCGACAAGCCGCAGATCGCCGGCCTCAAAGCCAGCCTGGAACTGCCCGCCAGGGACTATCTGAAAGCGATGCGCCTGCGCCGCCTGATACAGGGGGAGGTCGCCAAGGTCTTCGGCTCGGTGGACGTCCTGTTGGCTCCCGGCCGTGCCGCCATCGCCTCTAGACTCGATCAGCCACTCGACCGCGGCGCCGGCGGCGCACCGCCGAAGGATCCCGGCTTCCGCGCCATCATTCCGATGGGCAATCTGGCCGGACTGCCCGCGCTAGTG
>JAPKZC010000861.1:0-4340 GCA_026394025.1 Candidatus Solibacter sp. | reverse complement strand
TTCCCTGTGGGTTCGCCGAAAACATGCCCGTCGCTCTCCAGGTGGTGGGCGTCCCGTTTGCCGAGAACACGCTGCTCGCTATCGGTCGCGAGTTCCAAGCCCGCACCGACTGGCACAAGCGCCGCCCGCCCTCGGCCTGAAATCCCTGTGGACCGTGAAGGCGAATCCAGGCAGTACCGTGAGCGGTGATGGAATCATTGACGCGCCTCCATCTATCTCAAGCGGGGGACACGCAGGCCGCCATGCGGTTGTCGCGCGACGAGCGGGCATTGTTCAGGAAACGCGCCGTCTCAGAAGTTCACTAACGTGTCCAACGAGTAGCCGCCAAGTGCTTACGGACGTCGTCTGTGTCCTGGGTGCACTCGCTGCGGGGGCGTCGCGGTGCACTCGGCAAGTGGGAATCTCGCGCGCCGAGGTCCGGTCGTCCCGATCTCGGAAACGCGTACCGGCGGGAAGACGGCCAACCTCACATTCGATCAGTTAAGTTAAGTGGACAGCTTTGGCTCCAGGGCAAGTTCCACCACCTCTTCCATGGACTTCACGTAGTGCAGTTTCATGTCGCCGATCTGTTCGCTTTTCAGGTCTTCGCGGACGTTGACTTCGTTTTCGAAGGGGATGATAACCTCGCGGACGCCGCTGCGTTTGGCGGCCAGCACCTTCTCCTTGATTCCGCCGATGGGGAGCACCTGGCCGGTGAGCGTGATCTCGCCGGTCATGGCGAGATTGGTGCGCACCTTACGGTCGGTGAGCATGGAGAGCAGCGCGGTGGCCATAGTGATGCCCGCGCTCGGCCCATCCTTGGGGATGGCGCCGGCGGGCACGTGGATGTGGATGTCGCTAGTCTTGAACAGGTTGGGATCGATGCCGTATTTGGTGGCGTTGCCGCGTACCCAGGTGAGCGCGGCCTGCACCGATTCCTGCATCACGGGCCCGAGTTGCCCGGTCATGATGAGGCCTTTGTTGCCCCCCGGCATGCGGCCCGCTTCGATGAACAGTACGTCGCCGCCCACCGGGGTCCAGGCGAGACCGACGGCGACACCGGGGCGTCGGGTGCGGTCGGCGACCTCCGTATCGGTACGGTAGCGCGGCGCGCCCAGGTGCTTCTCCACCAATTCCGGCGTCACCAGCACCCTCTCTCGAGTGCCTTCGGCGATGCGCCGTGCCTGCTTGCGGCAGATGGCGCCGATCTCGCGCTCCAGGTTGCGCACACCGGCTTCGCGGGTGTAGCGGCGGACCAGGAAGCGCACCGCGTCGTCGCCGAATTCGATATCCTGTCCGGCCGTAAGGCCGTTCTCCACGATCTGCCGCGGCACCAGGTAGCGGAAGGCGATGATGACCTTCTCCTGCTCGGTGTAGCCTTCCAGGGGAATGATCTCCATGCGGTCGCGCAGGTCGTCTGGTACGGGGTCCAGCACGTTGGCGGTGGTGATGAAGAGGACTTTTGAGAGGTCGAAGGGAACGTCCAGGTAGTTGTCGCGATAGGTGGAGTTCTGCTCGGGGTCGAGGACTTCGAGGAGGGCGCTGGCCGGGTCGCCACGGAAATCGCGGCCCAGTTTGTCGACTTCGTCGAGCATGAAGACCGGGTCGTTGGAACCGGCACGGCGCAGGGCTTGGATGATCTGCCCGGGCAGGGCGCCGATGTAGGTACGCCGGTGGCCGCGGATCTCTGCCTCGTCGTGCATGCCGCCCATGGAGATGCGGGCGAATTTGCGGCCGAGGGAGCGGGCAATGGAGCGGCCCAGCGAGGTCTTGCCGACGCCGGGCGGCCCGACGAAGCACAGGATGGGGCCCTTTAACACGGGCCGCAGTTGCAGCACGGCCAGGTAATCCAGGATGCGTTCCTTCACTTTTTCCAGGTCGTAGTGATCCTCGTCCAGGATCTCGGCGGCGCGTTTCACATCGACATGCGAACCCGAGGAAATGGCCCACGGCAGGCTGGCCATCCATTCGAGATAGGTGCGGGCCATGCCGTATTCGGGGGATGCGGGCGACATGCGTGCCAGGCGGTTGAGTTCGCGCAGGGCTTCGGTCTTGACGGCTTCGGCCATACCTGCGGCTTCGAGTTTGCCGCGCAGTTCCTCGATATCGCGGTGGGCGTCGTCACCTTCGCCGAGTTCTTTCTGGATGGCCTTGAGTTGTTCGCGCAGGTAGAACTCGCGCTGGTTCTGCGACAACTGTCCCTGCACCTGGGATTGTATGCGGCCGCGCAGTTCCACCAGTTCGAGTTCGCGCGTCAGGTTGCGGTGGATTTCGCTGAGCCGCGTCTTGCCGTCGAGTTGCTCCAGCAGGTGCTGGCGCTCGGGGTGCCCCAGGAAGGGCAGGGTTCCGGCAATGTAATCGGCCAGCCGTCCGGGTTCGGCAATGTCGGCGGCGTTGGCCGACACTTCATCGGAGAGGTTGGGCGACGCCGAGACAATCTGCTGGAAGAGCGTCATCACGGTCTGCCGCAGGGCTTCGATTTCTGGAGTGATTTCAGGCTCGATATCGGGAAGCCTTTCCACTCGGGCGCGGAGGAAGGGTTCGGTGGCCGTAAACTCGTGTGTGCGGATGCGGGCGATGCCTTCGCAGAAGAGCAACAGGTTGTCTTTGGGAACCTTGATCGCCTTGTGCATGACGCACACGGTGCCGAATTGGAAGAGGTCGCCGGGATCGGGGGATTCCACGCGAGGGTCCAACTGGGAAATCACGGCGAGGGTGCGGTTCTCGCCGAGGGATTGCACCAGGGCCAGCGAACTGGGGCGTCCCACGGTGATGGGTAGCAGTGCCCCAGGGTAGATGACGGTGTCGCGAACCGTGAGGACGGGAAGGTCTTCGAGTGCCGGGTTCTCCTCACTTTCCGCGGCGGGAGCGTTGACTTCGGGTTCTTCGAGTGGCATAGGCGGGCACTCTCAGTGTAGCGGGAAGCGGGTCCAGGGGGGCTGACAGGAAGCGGCCCGCTCCGAAGTCGGAGGGCTGGCGCACTTGGGTCCGATTCGTTCCAACCAGGGTATCGTGCGCCCCGAGCCCGAAATCCTCATGCAATCGGGGGATGGCTTTGCGAATGATGGAACTGAATGACGGTCGATAAAACGCTGCTCGATGAGGTTGTGCGGCGCGTCCTTACAGTGGCGCGTCCGGAGCGGATCATCCTGTTTGGATCGGCCGCCACGGGCCAGATGACCGAAGATAGCGATCTCGATCTCCTTGTGGTGGAGCCGGAGCCTACCAACACCCGCGATCGCAGCGTCCGGATCCGCCGGGCGCTGGGCGATGTGCGCTATCCAGTTGACGTCATCGTGATGTCCAGCGCGCGTTTCGAAGAGACGAAGAACCTCATTGGAGGGATCGCCTACCCGGCCCGAAAGTATGGGTGGGTCCTCTATGAAGCCGCCTGAGACTGCACTCCGCCAGTTGGTGAGGCAGTAGCTCGACAGAGACTGTGTCGATTGGGCAGTACCAAAACGCGACTCAAAATAACGTACGTCGTGGTGACGCGCCCGCCGCAAACGCGAGCGGTTCACTTCAAACGGCTCCATCGAAACTGACGCGGCGCTCAAGCTGTCCCGCCCAATACCAGACTTCTCGGCCGCGTCAATTCCGATAGAGGTCTAACGCTTCGTCCACGATCCCGCTGGGAGGGGCAGCAGGCTGGTTTTTGGGGGCATGCCGCTCAACGATGCAACGGGAACGAATATTCCTCGGGAGGCGGTTGCGGCGGAAATCGCCCGCCCTCGGGATAGGCTGTCGGCGGAACCAGCACGACAATCGCGTTGTGAGCTTGCTTCACTTCGATGAGATCCTTCGTCGCAGTTTTCAGCGCGACCGAAGGTTTCCCGGACTGGAACACGAACACGTAGACGTGGTCGGATGCTCCACCCATACTCTGAAGGACCAGCACGTTGGCAGCGTGTGCCAGAAACCGTGGATAGCCGTCGCCGGTCTCGAATACAAGCGACGGTTGCCGCTTCTGGTTCTCATAGGCCGCGACGATCACCAGCTGCTCTAGCGAGTCAGTCGAATTCACGCCCGCTGGCATTCTGGAGATCACGGGGCACGATTCCCACTTGGCCGTGGGCTGACCCCACAGAACAGTGCCGCAAGCGGCTGTTGCGAGGACCAGAACAATTGAACGCTTCACCCCTCTAGTATGATCCCGGAAGAAGAGTGGCGTTAGCGGAAAAGTGCTCCCCGGCAGCGTACAAGGAGTTCGGTTCCGAAAGTCCAGGCCACGGAATCATCGGGGACCGCGAGGCCCTCTGCAATACCGCCAGGTTTGCCGTGTCGCCACCTCTTGAAAGCGGCATCTTCACGCTCGATTTCGACTGCGGGCGCCTGAATTGACCACTACCGCTTGCGGGGCT
>JAPKZC010001107.1:1904-5062 GCA_026394025.1 Candidatus Solibacter sp. | reverse complement strand
GAAGGGTCGCGGCGTCCCATTCCGGCGCCGCAAGGTGACGTCCCTGCGTCCGAGCCGGCGGCGGCCAGCGAAAACCGTCCGTCCCTGTCGGGCGAGCCGGACCACGCGCCGGCGCGTGGCGGGCGGGAGCGCCACCCGGAGGCCACGGCGTCTGAGAGTACCGAAACTCCCGCCGCTACTCCAGCGGGCAAGATGATTCTCCATGCAGCGCCGGACGCGCAGGTGAGGGCCGACACGGCGCCCGAGCGTCCGGACACCACGGCGGCCAAACCGGTCCGGCTGCAAGATGCCATGGAGGGCGAAACCAAGCCGGAGACGGCGAGGGCGAACCCGGTGCGCGACATGAAATTCGAAGTCACGGGCGGGGAGCGGCGCGTCGAAGTGCGCTTGTCGGAGCGCGGCGGCGAACTGAAGATGACGGTGCGGACACCGAACACCAATCTGGCGAGCACGCTGCGCGAAAACCTGCCCGCGCTCTCCACCCGGCTCGCCGAGAGCGGCCTGAAAAACGAAGTCTGGCATCCCGCGGCCTCTTCCACCAACGAGCGGCGGCAGAGCGCCGGGACCTTGGCGGGCAGTGCATCCCAGGATGCCGACTCGCAACCCCGGCAACAGGACCGTGAACCGCGAGACGGCGGCGGGCAACGGCGTCCCCAGAGTCCTCAGGAACCCATACTACAAAAGCAGAAAGGAAGCGATTTCGCATGGCTCATGTCATCCCTACGTTAAGAACAGCGTCGCGCCCGACGTATACTCCGCCGGCAATGCGGCGTAAATCGGTTATCCCGGCGAGCACCGGCGATCCGGCCCCGGCGGCGGATTTCCGCACGGCATTGCAGTCCGTTCCGGCCGCTGCCGAGGCGGCATCGGCTCCGCGCACGATCGGGACGGTCACCCCGTGGTCCCCCTCGGTCGCGGTGGTGACGCCGCCCGCGGTTGCCACGCCAAATATGGCGCCCACCGCGCAATCTTTGTTCGGCGCCAATCCGTGGAGCACCAATGCCGGCGGAACCGGACCCAACGGCAGCTACGGCTACAACCCCTACTACTTCGCGACTCCCCAGACCGCCGCCAAGGTGGCGCAGATGCTGGGCGGCAAGGTGGTGGAGGTGGACGCCATTACCCCATTCGGCCCCTTCAAACAGAATCTGCCGAATCAAATGGTCCAGATGCCCGATGGCAAGCTGATCAACGCCGGGCTGGTCGCAGCCTTTTACGACCGCGGTTACGCGCAGCAGACAGTGGACAAGATGATCGCCGCCGAAGTCAGCGGCGATCTTATGTATTCCTAAAGGAAAACTCATGATCTCAGGAATTACACAGAACGATCCCACGCTGGCGAACTCCCTCTCGTCCAGCGCAACGGCCACAACCGCCACTTCCCAGGTCAACAAGAACATGTTTCTGCAGCTTCTGGTGGCCCAAATCAAGAACCAGGACCCGATGAATCCAAGCGATGGCGCCCAGTTTCTGACC
The DNA here is from genome assembly GCA_026394025.1 of Candidatus Solibacter sp. Taxonomy (GTDB): domain Bacteria; phylum Acidobacteriota; class Terriglobia; order Bryobacterales; family Bryobacteraceae; genus Solibacter. The sequence goes on along the minus strand of JAPKZC010001107.1, from coordinate 3,586 downwards.
CAACTGGCGCAATTCCAGCAACTCGAGCAATCGATCAATTCGGGTCAGGATTTGTCGGCCATTCGCACCGATCTGGAAAAGCTGGTACAGGCCGGCGCCAGCACGGGCGCCAACCCAACCACCAACTGACAGGAGACATCAATGTTTACATCCTTTTCGACGGCTCTTTCGGCGCTCAACGCCACCGCCACGGCAGTTGACGTCGTGGGTAATAACCTGGCCAACCTCAACACGCCGGGCTTCAAAACCAACGTGGTCTATTTTCGCGATCTGGTGACACAGTCGCTTGGCGCCGGCCTCGGTGAAACCCAGGTCGGATTCGGCACCGGCCGCCCGCTGACCATCCGCCAGTTCACCCAGGGCGCGATCCAATCGAGCACGGGATTGCTGGACGCCGCAGTGCAGGGTGACGGGTTCTTCGTGACCAAAAACGCCCAAGGCAACACGATGTACACGCGCGCCGGCAACTTCCAGGTGGACGACGCCGGCAACCTGAAAACCAACACCGGCGAGCTGGTGCAGGGCTGGACCTCTCTGAACACCGCCACCGGAGTGCTTGATACCAACGGCGCCATCGGGGACATCGTGGTCCCGGTCGGCGCCGCCAAGCAACCGGTCGCCTCCAGCCTGTTCACCCTGGATCTCAACCTGAATTCCTCGGCGGCCGCCGACGAGACCTCGAGATTCTCCAGCGCGATCAAACTCTACGACAGCCTCGGCTCGACGCATGTACTTACCGTACATTTCCAGAAGACGGCGCCTAGCGAATGGGCCTACAGTGTTACCATCCCAGGCGAGGAAATCTCTGGCGGCACGGCGGGCACGCCCTTCGACGTCTCGGGGGCGTCGGGAACGCTGACTTTCGGGAGCGACGGCCTGTTGACATCGCCCGCACCGGGATCGCCCATCTCGTTTGACATTCCGGGCTTGGCCACGGGCGCGGCGGACATGCATCTCGCCTGGAACCCATACACGGCCGCCAATACCGGGCGCATCACTCAGTTCGGCCAGCCCTCGGCGCCGTCGGCGAGTTCGCAGAACGGCTCGGCGGCAGCACAATTGATCCGCGTCGGTCTGGCGGACGGCGGCAAGATGCTGGCACAGTACTCCGATGGCCAGCAGGTGATCGTTGGTCAGGTGGCAATGGCCGGCGTGCGCAACCCGGAATCTCTGATCGCAGCCGGAAACAACAACTACCAGGTCAGTGCGCGCACGGCGACGCCGGCAATCGGATTGGTCGATATCGCCCGCGAGTTCACCCAACTGATCGTTCTCCAGCGTGGCTACCAGGCAAACTCGCGGGTGATCACGACAGTCGACGAACTGAGCCAGGAAACCATCAATCTGAAGCGCTAGGCGGTGGCGTTGTCGGGCCGTCAGGAGGGTTCCGCTCGAACACTTGGCGGAACTGCATTTAGACCACCATCACGCGATGGTCGGAGCACTCGAGCTCGATGGCCTGGTAGATGGTACCGATGAGATCCAGTCCGTGTTTGGCCAGGAAAGGGAGCATGGAATAGAGGCGCTCCTGGAGGTGGCGCTCTGGGTAGATCAGGCCGTAGAGGGAGGCGGCATCACGCTCGGCGTGTTGATCGCGGCGCATAGCTTCGCGGCCTGTCTTACGCTCCATCTTGGCGAGTTGGTAGTTGATCTTTCTGGCGCTGCGGTCCAGGGCCTGGGCG
>JAPKZC010001107.1:0-1868 GCA_026394025.1 Candidatus Solibacter sp. | reverse complement strand
GCCTGGGCGAGCGTGGGGTCGAATGCCGTAAGCTCGGTGCGCATGGCGGCCACGGCGCTCTCCACGGTTGCGGCCGATTCGCGCATTCTGCCGGCCAGCGCGGGAGGCACGAGACGGGAGGCGATGCGTTCCTTGAGCGAGGTTTCACCGTGGGAGAAATCGCCGAGCGAAAGATGGTTGCGCTCCAGCAACTTGGCGGTTCGGCTATCCAGGATGGTAAAGCCCGCGCGCGGCGTGGCGACCGGCATGCGCCCCAGCAGGACGCGATAGATGGTCTCCGACTGCGCCAGGTACGCGGTCTCGGCCGGACCGCCGATGTAGCTGACCGTGGGCAGCATCGAATCCTGAATCACCGGGCGGAGGATGGCGTTGGGCGAAAGTGAGGCGGCGCGGTCCATTAACTCCTCGCCGGTGAAGCGGCGGCTATTGTGGACGTATTCGTTACCGGTGCGGCGCAGGGCGAGGCGCTTGCCGTTTTCCAGCAGGAAGACGAACGAGGTGTGGTCTTCCACATGCACTTGGGCGTGATACCCGGCCTCGGCCAGTTCGCGGTTGCGCGCCAGGACGCCGGCGGTGAGACTTGGCGCGGCCGCCACGGCAGAGCGCAGCGCGGGCGCGGCGAGAGCCCGGAAGGCCGGCAGCATCGGGTCCACGTACAAAATGTCGAATTGCGCCAGCAGACGGCGCAGCAGTTCGTCGAACGCTTTGCCCATGGTGTTGCCGGCGCGGTAGGTTTCTTCCACCAGATCGGCAACTTCTTCACCGTAGGGGAGGCCGTGGAACGCGGCGCGCAACTCGCGCACGGGCGGGGCGACCAGGGCCACGTCGCCGACAGGCTGCTCGACTGAGGCGCGGCGCATTTCGATCTTTCGCGGCTGATGGTCCGCGCCGAAGACCCAGGCGTGGTTGACCTCGGCGAAATCGTGATCCTCGGTGGCCAGCCAGAAGACCGGAACCGCGGGCAATCCGCTAGCGGAAAGCCAGGCGGCCTGTTTGACCGCGTGCAGCACTTTATAAATGGTGTAGCAGGGGCCGGAGAACAATCCCACCTGTTGGCCGGTCACCACGGCAACCGTGCCGGGTTGAGCCAGGCGTTCGAGTGCGGGGCTCGCGGGATTTTGCACTCGCAGCGCGTCGATCAACGCGGCGCGGCGCGCCGCGGAAAACTCGATCTGCCTGGCGGCGAGCTGAAGAGCTTCCAGGCCGCGCAGGGGGTGCTGGTAGAAAGGGGCGGTCTTGCCGGGATGATACAAGACGTCCGCGAACAACCGCGTGGTGTTTGGCAGATCGCTCTGGCGGACGCAGGTACTGTGCATGCGTGGATCAGCTTAGCAGATGAGCGGGCGGCGGCGAAAGATTCGGCGCATCTCAGGGCATCTCAACCCGCGGGGAGGATCTTGGAAATGTCGTTATAAATGGCGAAAGCGACAATCACCATGATGCAGACGAAGCCGACCTTAAACACCGCTTCCTTGACGTTGATGCTGAGATCGCGCTGCATCATCATTTCCACCAGCAACATCACGATCACGCCGCCATCCAGAATCGGGATGGGCAGCAGGTTGAAGATGGCGAGGTTGAGGCTCACCATGCACATCAACTGGAAGAACTCGGCCGGACCTTCGCGGGCGGCGGCGCCCGCCATGGTGCCGATGCCGATGGGCCCCGACAGATTCTTGGGCGACATTCGGCGTTCCAGCATCCCTTTGAGGAACTGCACAATCAGGAGCGCACCTTTGCTGTTGGTCCGAATGGATTCGTTGAACGCCGCGGGGAACGAAAGCTTGGTGGTGATGATGCGCAGCTTCTGCAACGGAATCACGCCGATCATCCAGCGCGCGGGGGCATCCACGTTGGAGAATACCGGT
>JAPKZC010000623.1 GCA_026394025.1 Candidatus Solibacter sp. | reverse complement strand
TCACACCCTGCGCTTCGGACCGGAATATCGCGTGTACCGCGAGGCGCGCAACCGTTACCAATCCATGCTATCGCCGCAGTTGAGCTACAACGCCAACTACGTCAAGGCCAACGACACCGCCTCCAATCCGACGCGTGGCGGAGAAGCCGCGTCCATGCTCATGGGCATCCCCTCGGGCAGCATGGGAATCTCCGATAGCTACGTCGAGCAGGACAAGTATTTTGCCCTCTACTTCGCCGACGATTGGAAACTGACCAAGAAATTGACCATCAATCTCGGCCTCCGCTACGAGTTCGAGTCCGCCATGACGGAGCGCTTCGACCGCGCCGCCATCCACTTCGCCGGAACCACCCCCAACCCTCTCAATGACGCCGCCCGCGCCAATTATGCCAAGAACCCGATCCCCGAACTGCCGGCGGCTTCCTTCCAGGCCATGGGCGGCCTCACCTTCGCCAACGTGGCTCCCAACCCGCGCACCTACTGGACGCCGGAAAAGAAGAACTTCCAGCCGCGCGTGGGTTTCGCCTGGCAGGCGCGGCCCAAGACCATTGTGCGCGGCGGCTACGGCATGTTCACCGCTTCCATCGGCGTCAACTACACCAACACTAACCAGACCGGGTTCTCCCTCTCCACGCCGATTCAAGCCTCCCTCGATAACGGCCTCACCTACGTCGCCACCAACGCCAACCCGCTGCCCACCGGGCTGCTGCAACCCGCACGCTCCAGCGCCGGCCTCCTGACGAACATCGGTCAGGGCGTGAGCTTCTTCGGAGCGACCCGCAAACACCCCTACTCGCAGCGATGGAGTCTCGGCATCCAACAGGAACTCCCCCTGAGATTCATGGTCGAGGCCTCCTACGTGGGCAACCGCAACACACGCTTGGGCGTCACACGCGAACTCAGCTATACCTCTGCGCAGTATCTGAGCGCGTTGACCGTGCGCGACCAAGCCACCATCGATTCCCTCGGCAAGACTTACCCCAATCCCTACCTCGGGCTGAACCCCATCTACGGCAGCACCATGACCCGCGGCAGCCTGCTGCGCAACTACAGCGAGTTTTCCAGTACACAGCTCATCGGCGATCCGGCCGGCTACTCCTGGTACCATTCGCTCCAGAGCCGCATCGAGCGCCGCATGGCCAATGGCTTCACGCTCCAGGCCTCTTACACCTGGTCCAAAGCGATGGAGGCGACGGAGTTCCTGAACACCGCGGACGCCATGCCCAGCGAAGTCGTCTCCAGCCTGGACCGCACCCACCGCCTCTCCGGCAGCGGAATCATTGAGATCCCGGTCGGCCGTAAACGCCATTTCGGTTCCTCCATGCACCCGGTGGCCAACTTTATCCTTGGCGGCTGGCAGATGTCGGTGCTCTATCAACACCAGAGCGGCGCGCCGCTCGGCTTCGGCAACCGAATCTTCAACGGCGACCTGAGCAACATCGTGCTCTCCAAGGACACGCGCAGCGTGGATCACTGGTTCACCCCGGCCGCCACGGCGGGCTTTGAAACCAACTCCGCCAAGCAACTCGCCTCCAACATCCGCTACCTGCCGCTGCGCTTCAATGGCGTCCGCGGGCCGAATCAGGACAAGTGGGACGCCGGGTTCCTGAAAGTGTTCAAAGTGAAGGAAGGCCTCACCTGCGAATTCCGCGCCGAGACCTTCAACGCGCTGAACCACCCCAACCTGTACGATCCCAACACCGATCCGACGAGCGCCTCCTGGGGCGTCATCACGGGGCAGGATACGCCGCGCTCCTGGCAGTTGGCATTGAAGATCGTCTTCTAATTGCCACTGTCTCCCAGGACATCCTGGAAGCACCTGCACAGAGCGCGTGGGTCCAACCCACGCGCTCTCGTCATTTTCCCGGCGGACTGGCGCGGCGAGCCGCGCCAGTATTTTCCCCTTGCTGGAAACCACTCCCGCACAGTCGCGGCTGCTTGCCGC
>JAPKZC010000060.1:5479-6389 GCA_026394025.1 Candidatus Solibacter sp. | reverse complement strand
CGCCGATTGGCCGGTGCCGGCGCTCTTCACCGTGACCTCGGCCCCCGAGACGACGGCCTGGCTGGGGTCCTTGGCGGTTCCCGTGATCTGTCCCTGGTCAAACTGGGCGTACACCGTGAAGGCGGACGCTAGAACGAGGAGCATCAAAAAGGCTTTTCTCATATCGCAAACCCTCTCTTAACAGCCGATGCAGTCCCGGCAGGGCTGTTGTTCCCAGCGCCATCCCGTGGGGAGGGAGACAGGCGCCTTTGGCGGCGGATGGCCGCGAAATCGAACACGGCCTCCTTGATCGGCGTACCGATTACCTCGATACGGTTCAGGTCACGCGTGCCGATGCCCACGTCTTCAGCTAGGCGTAACGTGCTGTCGCAGTTCTCGAATGGCGGCGTCCCGCGATCCGCCAGGGGATCGAACCCCATCACGGCCATGCACACCGAGTCGGTGGTTATGGGATTGGTGCCGGCCACGATGACGCCAGGGCTGGCCGGGGCCAGGCGCTCCCGGATCCAGGGGCCTTCTCCCCCGGTCATGCTCTTGACACCTTCCACAATAGCCAGGTGGATGGGACGAGCCGAAACCAGGTCAACCACCACCCGCGGCACCCGGTAGCCCGCCTGTCTCGGGGATGCCGGATCCTTCTCCGCAGGAGTGCCCTTGGAAGGCTGCCGCGAGCCCGAGTGGATCGGCGTGCGGCCGCCTTTCGGCGTCTCGCTGGGCCCATCCACCCCCGCGCCGGCGCCGTAGATCGTGCAGGGAGTCAGCCCGAAGCAGTTCTTCATGGACAACGTGATCCCCGCGGTGGCGTGCTCCTTCATCTTGGCCAGGCTCACGAACACGTCGCAGTCTTTGTACGAATGGTTCAAGTCAAATGCGGGGAATATGTAGCCGCCGTTGGGAACGGCCAGCCTGG
>JAPKZC010000060.1:0-5453 GCA_026394025.1 Candidatus Solibacter sp. | reverse complement strand
CTGGAGTACTTATTACTTTGGCCCAGGTAGTTGGTGTTTTCGAACTCCACGTTCGGCGCGGCGCTCAGGATGTCACGGGGTTCCCAGTTCGCCTGGAGGAGGTATTCTTCCACTGGGTCGGCGGTGGACCACGGACTCTCCAGCAGCCGGATGCGCCTCGCCCCCGCCCTGCCCATCAGGTGCACCGTGGCTGCAATCACCTCCGGACTCGTGTAGTGCGTGTCCCCCAGCGGCTGGTACTCCAGCCGGTATGTAGGCGCGCCTGTCAGGTTGATCTTGATCGCGACGGTTTTTCCTTTGACCAGCCGCCCGAGACCGCCAAGTTGGTCGAACATCTTGTTCAGCGTTGGCAGCAGTTCAGGTCCATAACTCTTGCACTTTGCCACTGCCACCGGAGCCGTCGGAGCTGACGCGGCACGGCCGGCCCACGGCCCCGCCAGACTAACGCACGAGGCGGCAGATGCCGTTTTGAGCCATTCCCTGCGAGTGTGGTTCCCCACCATACCCTTCTCCTTTTTTCGCCCGATTAGATTTCCCGCTCCACGCCGGCGGATACCTTCACGGGCCGCGGGCGAACCTGCAAAGTGTCCTTCTGTGTCACGCTCGCCACGTCGCAAGCAGCCGGTAGGTCGAGGGTAGATAGTCTGGCTGCGCGGTGCCACCCGGTCGCCCGCAGCGTCGGTGTGCAGGTGATGGGGGAACCGCCGGGTAGGTTCAACGCACCGGGATCTATCCACGCACCCGGCCATCGAAACGGAACCGAACCGGCCATCAGTTCCTCCTCTGGCCAGCGAGTGTATCATCGGGCAATAAAGGCGTCAATGGGAGGTCAGACAAGACAGGGGGATCGGCGAAACGGCAGTGACGCAAACATAATATTTCTTTCATCCCTCGTAACCCGCTGCGCCCAAACCGCTTACCGCCAAACCGCCCCTCGGTGCCTCCCCCGGATCCGGGTATCCAGGCCGTACCATGGAATCAAGGGGGGCAGCCCTCTCACGTGGCTGGACCGCCAAGTGAGACAAACTTGTCTCACTTTTCCCGGCTTCTTTCCATTTAACTTCTTTATTATCAACAAATCGTATCGCCAGAGGTGAGACATGCATGTCTCACCTTGGGCACGGGAGTCTCTATGCATGCACCGCAAATCCCCATCGATCCAGGCGTGGACCTCGGTCGCCTCCTCGGCCAACGCCGCGCCTTTGGCGCCGTCAGCGGACGCTGTTCCGCCGCCCACGCCCAACTCCTCCGCCGCATTCGCGACGAAAAGCTCTACCGCGCCCTCACCCCATCCTGGCGGACGTTCTGCGGCACTCACCTCGCCATCACCTGCCGCCACGCCGATCGCCTCATCGCCCTCCTCAACCGCTTCGGCCCCACCTATTTCGAAATCTCCCAACTCGTCGGCATCTCGCCCCGCCAGTATCTTGCCATCGAACCCGTCCTCCGCGAGCACAGCGCCCTCGTCAGCGGCGAAGTCGTCAGCCTGATTCCCGAGAACGCCCCCAAGGTCCTCGAAGCCGTCGGCCAACTCCTCCGCGAAGCCCGCCGCCCCAAGCGTGCCCGCCGCCCTCCCCAGACCCTCGCCGACCGTGTCGCCGACCTCACCCGCCGCGGCCGTGACATCGCCAACCAGCTCATCTCCCTCTATAATTCCTCCCGCTCCCAGCGCGACCGCGAGCTCATCCTCGAGGCCGCCACCGTTCTGCGCGTCATCCTCATGCAACCCGGTCTCGACTAGCTCCCGCACCACCGCGCCTGGCCCCGCCCCTGTGCCACATGTTATAAGAGGGATTGGCTTTTGGAATAGCTGGGCTTTTCCCTTAATTTCGGCTGGCGCGCCGGAACTCCCCGAGAGTCTCTCCTGCAAAACCGTAGTCCGAGCCTCCTGGCGTGCCGCATGTGGTTTGGAGCAGATCATGGAACAAACGGCAGATATCGCTTTGATCGGTCTGGCAGTCATGGGCCAGAACCTGATCATGAACATGAATGACCATGGGTACACGGTGGTCGCCTACAACCGGACCACCTCTAAGGTCGATGAGTTTCTGAACGACGCCGCCAAGGGTCGCACCACCATCCTGGGCGCGCACTCCATCGAAGAGATGGTGAAATTGCTGAAGCGGCCGCGCAAGATCATGCTCATGGTCAAGGCGGGCAAAGCAGTGGACGAGTTCATCGAGACCCTGCTGCCGTACCTGGAGCCGGGCGATCTCATCATCGACGGCGGGAATTCGCACTTCCCCGACACTATCCGGCGCACCAACTACCTGGAGAGCAAGGGGCTGATGTTCATCGGCACCGGTGTTTCGGGCGGCGAGGAAGGCGCGCGCTTCGGCCCCTCCATGATGCCGGGCGGCAGCGTGGCCGCATGGCCGCTGGTGAAGGACATTTTTCAGGCGGTCTGTGCCAAGACTCCGGAAGGCGAAGCCTGCTGCGAGTGGGTCGGCCGCGACGGCGCCGGGCACTTCGTCAAGATGACCCACAATGGCATCGAGTACGGCGACATGCAGTTGATCTGCGAAGCCTACCAGCTCATGAAGGAAGCGGTGGGGATGAGCAACGAAGAGATGCACCAGGTCTTCACCGAGTGGAACAAGGGTGAACTGGACAGCTACCTGATCGAAATCACCCGCGACATTCTGGGCTACAAAGACCCGGCGACGGGCGAGCAGGTGGTGGACAAGATCCTCGATACCGCCGGCCAGAAGGGTACCGGCAAATGGACCAGCGTGAGTTCCCTGGACCTGGGGATTCCGGTCACCCTGATCGGCGAAGCCGTGTACGCGCGCTGCCTCAGCGCCATGAAGGAAGACCGCGTGGCCGCGAGCAAGATTCTGTCCGGGCCCAAGTTCCAGTTCACGGGCGACAAGAAGGCGTTTGTCGAAGACATCCGGCAGGCCCTCCTGGCTTCGAAAATCGTCAGCTACGCGCAGGGGTTCATGCTGCTGCGCGAGGCGGCGAAGGAATTCAAATGGGATCTGCACTACGGCGAAATCGCCATGATGTGGCGCGAGGGCTGCATCATCCGCAGCGCGTTCCTGGGCAAAATCAAAGCTGCCTTTGCCAACAATCCGGAGTTGAGCAACCTCTTGCTGGATGAGTATTTCACCGGTGTCATCGAGCGATGTCAGGCTTCCTGGCGGCGCGTGGTCGCCAAGGCAGTGGAGGCGGGAGTCCCGGTGCCCGCGTTCATGACGGCGCTGGCCTTCTTCGATGGCTATCGCAGCGAGCGACTGCCGGCCAACTTGCTACAGGCCCAGCGCGATTACTTCGGCGCCCATACCTACGAGCGCATCGACCAGCCCCGCGGCAAATTCTTCCACACCAACTGGACGGGCACGGGCGGCAACGTTTCGGCCGGTGTTTATACCGTTTAGGTTGTTGATGACTCCATGCTGCCGCCTAGCGGTTTCCTCGGGCGAGCACTTATCATCGAGGAAGATTGGGTGGGGCCCAGCCCTACTGAGGAGAACTGTTTGAGCGCAGATATTACGCTACTCGCATCTAGAATTCGCCTGCTGTTGATGGACGTGGACGGCGTCCTGACCGACGGCAAGCTGTACAACGTTCCCGGGCCCGACGGCAAAATGGCGGAGACCAAGGGCTTCGATTCCCAGGACGGCATCGCCCTGCAATGGATGGCGCGCGTCGGCATCGCCACCGGCCTGATCAGCGGGCGCGTTTCCCCGGCCACGGTGGAGCGCGCCACGCAGTGCAAGTTCAAGTACGTCTACCAGGGACACACGGAGAAGATTCCCATTCTCCAGGAAATCCTGGCGGACGCCAAACTCGCTCCCGAAGAAGTCGCTTACATCGGCGACGATTTCACCGACGTGGTAGTGATGCGCCGCGTGGGCTTCGCCATCGCCACCGCCAACGCGCGGCCGGAGATGAAGCCCATCGCGCACTACGTCACCGAGGCGCCCGGCGGCCAGGGAGCAGTCCGGGAAGTCGTGGAACTGCTGCTCAAAGCGCAGGGCAAGTGGGATGGGATTCTGAAACACTACGAGATTAGTCTGGAGAAATAATTCGATGAGCACTGGCCTGAATATTCCGCAAGACGGCGCCCTGGATTTCCTCTCGCTCGGCGCCCTGATACATCGCCTGGACCCGGGGATCATCCCGTTCCGCAAGGCGACCGAATGTAAGATCCACGTCAGCGGCGGTGAGTTCAATTGCGCCGCCAACCTGGCCGACTGTTTCGGCCTCAACACGGGCGTGGCGAGCGCGATGGTGGATTACCCCGTCGGCGCGCTGATTGCCGAGCGCGTGCGCGCCATGGGCGTGAAGCCGTTCTACAAGCACTTCAAGCACAATGGCGTGAACGGGCCGAACATGGCCACCGTGTATAGCGACCAGGGCCTGGGCGTGCGAGCGCCGGTGGTGTTCTACAATCGCTCCAACGAGGCGGCGGCGCAACTCAAGCCCGGCGATTTCGATTGGAAAGCCATCTTCGCGGGCGGCGTGCGCTGGTTCCACTCCGGCGGCATCTTCGCGGCGCTTTCGCCCACCACGGCGGAAGTCATCATCGAAGCCATGCAGGCCGCGAAAGAGGCGGGTGCGGTGACCTCGTTCGATTTGAACTATCGCGCCAAGTTGTGGAACATCTCGGGCGGCGAAGAGCGCGCCGTGGCGGTGCTGGACCGCATCGTCAAGAACGTCGACGTCCTGGTGGGTAACGAGGAAGATCTGCAAAAGGGACTCGGCATTCCCGGACCGGAAGTGGCGGCGAAATCCAAGCTGGACCCGAGCGCCTTCTTCGCCATGATCGATACCGTGGTGAAGAAGCATCCGCATGTCAAGATCGTGGCGACCACGTTGCGGGAGGTACACTCCACCAACCGGCATAGCTGGGGCGCCGTGGCGTGGATCAACGGCCAGACCTACATGTCGCCGATGGGGGCTTCTTCTACGGTTTGCTCACCGGCGAATCGCCGGAGGATGCCGTCAAACTCGGCTGGGCGCACGGTGCCCTGCTCACCACCTTCCCGGGCGACACCACCATGGCGACCGTAGACCAGGTGCGTGCCTTCGCCAAGGGCGGATCGGCCCGCATTCAGCGGTAGGCGGATTGGGCAAATGCCAGATCTCAAGACACTCATTCGCGAGGTGCCCGACTTTCCCAAGCCCGGCATCCTCTTCTACGACATCACGACGCTGCTCAAGGACAAGACCGGTTTCCGCGGCGTCATCGACGGGCTGAAAGACCACTACCGCGATACGCAGGTGGATGTGGTGCTGGGCATCGAGGCGCGCGGATTCATCTTCGCCCCCGCCCTGGCGTACGCCTTGGGGGCGGGCTTCGTGCCGGTGCGCAAGCCGAAGAAATTGCCGGCGGAGTGCGTGCGGGTGACCTACGATCTGGAGTACGGAACGGACACGCTGGAGATGCACAAGGACGCGGTGGGCCAGGGCGACCGCGTGCTGATCATTGACGACCTGCTGGCCAC
>JAPKZC010000657.1 GCA_026394025.1 Candidatus Solibacter sp. | reverse complement strand
GGCATCAGGACGTCGCTCAGCTTGCGCAGCGCGGCGTATTGCGGCGCCGTGAAGAAGCGTTGCGTGGGCTCTCCCACAACCTCTGCCTGGGTCAGTTCGAACTTGGGAAGAGTCCCCTGGCCGAACCGGCCGCCACCGCCACCGCGTCCCCCACCAGGCGGCTGAACCGCGGGTGTTTGCGGATTTGCAGGTGCCTGCTGTTGAGCCGCTAGCTCGCGCGCCGCGGGCAGCGCGATCAGTGATTTGACGAAACCCCTCCGCTTCATAGGAAGGATCATATCACGGGCCTGCCCGTTCCGCGGCGCCGCATGCTATATCAAGGTGAACATGGGTGACGTAGCAATCCGCCCCGCCACAGAGAGCGACATTCCCACCGTGCTCTCCCTGCTGCGCGAACTGGCGGCCTACGAAGGCAAGCTCGATTGCGTGCGGATCGACGAATCGCTGCTCGCCGAATACGCCTTCAGCCAGCGTGCATGCATCGAGGTGCTGCTTGGTTTGCTGGAGGGCAGCGCCGTCAGCTATGCCATCTTCTTCCCCCAATTCGGCAGTTACCGCGGCCTTCCCTGGCTCTACCTGGAAGATCTCTACGTGCAGCCCGGTGCCCGCGGGCATGGGGTCGGCCGGGCGATGATGGCGCACTTGGCGAGCCTCACCCTGAAGCGCTCCTGGGCCGGCATGGCCTGGAGTGTGTTGGACTGGAACCAGTCGGCGTTCGCCTTCTATCGCGGCCTGGGCGCCACCACCGCAAACGGCCACGTCTCGATGGATCTCACCGGCGACGCCCTACTGCGCCTGGCTGAAGAAGTGGCATGAGATAAGGTGGGGCGGACCCCCTGGTCCGCGCGGGACGCCCTCGTCCCGCGTCAGGAACGACGTGATCCGCATCGTGCAACGCAGGAGAGGCCGACGGGGGCGTCGGCCGCGGACCAGGGGGTCCGCCCCACCAGTTAGGCAGGCCGCGCCAGGGCCGTGCACCGGGTTCATCCGCGTTCGACGTGGTACTGTGCGTCTATTCGTCGCGCAGAATCTCCAGCGGCTTCCTACCCAGAATTCGGAAACTCGCCGCCCATCTGGCCACCGTCGCCACCAGCGCGGCAATGCCCACCGCGAGCGCGTGCGTCAACAGCGCCGGGTGGAAATCGATCTGCAACAGGCGTTTCAACACCAACGCCGCGAAGCCCCCCGCCAGCAGGCTCCCCATCAATCCCGCCACCGTTCCCAGCGCCAGGAACTCCACCGAGAAGATCCACGCGATGCGCCGCCGCGTGGCGCCCAGCGTCTTGAGCGTTACCACTTCGCGCATCCGCCGGAACCGCGTGCCCGCCACGCTCGACGCCACCATCACCGCGCCCGCCAAAATTGTGAACCCGGAAATGAAGCGGATCACCGCCGCAATCCGCTGCACCACGTCTTCCACAATCTGCATCACGTCCGCCACATTGACCACCGTGACCGTGGGGAATTTCTGGTACACCACGCGCTGCATCGCCGCCACGTCCGCCGGCCGCACCCGCGCGCTGCCGTAGTACACCGCCGGAAGATTCTCCAGTTGTCCCGTATTGAAAATGAACTCGAAGCGCCCCGACATGCGGATGGATTCGGTGCGCTCGATGCATGCCACGCGCGTGCGCAGATTGCGGTTCCAGATGCTCCAATCCACCAGCACGCCGGGCTTGAGGTTGAGAATCTTGGCCGCCTCTTCGCTGGCGCAGATTTGCGGATCGCGGTCTCCCGGCCGCCACCACGCGCCGTTCAATATGATGGTGTCAGGCGGCATGGCATCCATCGCCGTCACGGTTCGCGTACGCAGGAAGCGCCGGTTAAAGTCGCGCAGCGGCCGGTTCGCGATCGCCTCGCCGTCGATCGCCGTGATCCGCGCCGCCACCGCGAACGCCACATCCGGCGCTTCCTTCACCCCCGGTTGCTGCCGTATGAACTCGCTGAGCGGCGC
>JAPKZC010000277.1:2282-3127 GCA_026394025.1 Candidatus Solibacter sp. | reverse complement strand
TTCCTCGGCGGCGTGGGGGGTGTACTTGGGGACTTGCCGCCAGATGGTGGTGCCGAGTTGCTCCTGATGATTCTGCACCAGCACGCCGTTGAAGAGCACGGTGAAATAGGCCGGCCGGACAAGCTTGCCGTCCGCAAAGACGGGCGCCTCGAACATGATGTCATAGGCGTTCCATTCACCCTGCGGACGGGCCGGGTTGACCTGCGGCGGCCGGAATCCGTACATGGCGCCGGCGGCGCCATCGGCATAGGTCAGGTTGGTATGGGATTCGAGCACCTGGATTTCGTAGCGCCCCATTAGTTCCACGCCGCTGTTGCCGCGGCCCTGCCCGGTGCCGGTGGCCTCCTTGGGGATCATCCACTCGACATGGAGCTGGCAATCGCCGAATTTTTCCTTGGTGAGCAAGCGGCCGGTGCGCGGGACGATCTCGAGATACCCGTTCTCCACCTTCCATTTGGGCGCCTGTGGCTGGCCGCCGCGAACCGTCTGCACCCACTGCGACAGGTCCTTGCCGTCGAACAGCACGATGGCATCGGACGGCGGAGCGGCGTTGGACAAAGGCCCGGGCGTGATTTTGGGGGCGCGGGGCCGCTCGATGTCGTGGACCTTCCACTTCTGATTGGGTATCTGCGGCGTGTCGTTGTACCCGCGGACATCGTCACCGGCCGATTCCGGAATCGGGTTCGGACGCGGCGCGGCGGGCTGTTTCGGTTGCTGTGCCGGCGTTTGTGCTGCCAGCAGCGTGGCGGGAAGGAAGAGGATTGCGACTTTCATGGTAGAACCTCCAGAAATCAGTATTGTAATGCGCTCAGCCGTTGGCCTCTGCACGGTCGTCCGGCCGGCAG
>JAPKZC010000277.1:0-2248 GCA_026394025.1 Candidatus Solibacter sp. | reverse complement strand
GGCAGGCGAAGCCGAAAGCAAGGCGCCCAAAGTACCGCCCTATGCCATCTTACCGGAGTCTCTCCGATTCGTCACGTTGATGCTCCTCACCAATACTTGTGTCCGCTGGGAATCGCGCCGGGGAACACATAGGCGTACATCATCACCAGCAGGCCCACCACAATCAGAAGGCCGATGCTGTGTTTCATGACGGCGCGGAAGAGCGCGCCCTCCTGCCCTTGCTGGCCGGTGACGGCACAGCCAATGACCAGCGATTGCGCGGCGATCATCTTACCCATGACCCCGCCCGCGCTGTTGGCCGCGCCCATCAGAATCGGGCTGAGCCCCAGCTTGTTGGCGGTGATTTGCTGCAGGCTGCCGAACAGGGCGTTGGAGCCGGCATCGGTGCCGCTGAGCGCCACGCCCAGCCACCCGATCATGGTTCCAAAAAACGGGAAGGCCGCGCCGGTATGGGCCAGCGCCATCCCCATGGTGGCGTCCATGCCGCAGTAGCGCGTCAGGTAGCCCAATCCCAACATCGCCATGATGGCGACCAGGCTGAGACGCAGATTGCGAATAGTGCGGAAGAAGATTTCGAGCGTCCGCTTGAACGAGAGTCCGAGCAGAGGTCCGGCGATCAAACCGGCGATGAAGGTTCCAGTGCCGGGCGTGGAGAGCCAGGAGACGTCGAACATGGCGGGCTCCGCATAAGCCTTGAGGACCACGGGGGGGGTGCGGATCACCTGGAGATGCAGGCCCGGGACCGGTTGTTTCCAGGAGTACGAATCCAACACCTTGGCGACCGGCGCCAATCCCCACAGCACGACGAACCCGGCGAGCAGGAGGAACGGCGACCAGGCCTTCACGATTCGCGGGAAGGTGAGCGGGTCGGCACGGTCCACAGGGGGCGCAGCCGCTTCGCCTTCGTACCGCCAGATCTTGGTGGGGCTCCAGACTTTGCGGAAGAAGAAGGCCAGCACCAGCAGGGTGCCGATGCCGCCGAGGATATCCACCAACGCCGAGCCCATGTAATTCGACCAGAAGAATTGAATGCCGCCGAAGGTCAGGCCGCAGACCAGGAGTCCGGGCCATACCGCCAGCATGTCGCGTGTCTTGCATAGGACGCGGATCAGCCAGAAGGGCAGAATCAGGACGATGAGGGGCAGGATGCGTCCGATCATGGCGCTGAAATCCGCCTCCGGCAAGCCGGTAACCGCGACCAGGGTACGCACCGGGTTACCCATACCGCCCCAGGCCACGGGGGCAGAGTTGGCGATCAGGCACATGATGGCGGTCTCGAAGGGCGGGAAGCCGAGGCCGATCATCATGGCGCCGGTCACCGCGACCGGGGCGCCGCCGCCGCCCGCTCCTTCGAGGAGGGCGCCGAACGCGAAGGCGATCAGGAGGACTTGCAGGCGGCGATCCGAGGAAATCTCACCGACCGACCGTTTGATGATTTCGAACTGGCCGGACTCCACCGAAATGTCGTAAACGAAGACGGCGGCCACCACCACCCAGGCGATACGGAAGATGCCGAACACCATGCCATCGGCCACGGCGCCGGCCACCATCACGGCGGGCATGCCGAAGACGGCGAGCGCAACCACGACGGCCGCCGCGAAGGCGTAGAGCGCGGCGAGCCAGGCCGGAGTGCGCCGCACGGCCAGGAAATAGAAAAGTGTGCAGACCGGTACGGCGGCGGCCAGAGTGGAGAGGACGGGATTCCCCAAAGGATCGAAATTCTGCAGCCAGGGCTGGTTCATTAGACCTCGACGAAAAACGATGTGGACCGGAGCGGGACGCCACGAGCCGGACTCAGTTTATCTGTTTTCACGGCGGGGCGGAAGGGTCCTCTATGTCCTCTATGGCCTCAATGGCCCGCATGGCCCGGGGTGGCCTGTACCGAGCGCCGGCAGGAGGGCGGGGGGCGTTCCAGATGGGATCGGGTCGCCTGTGCGCGGCGTGTCAGGGCACGGGCTGTCCGCCCTCCGGGGGCTTCGGCTCGCTGCGGACAACCACGATGGTGAACTTCGCGACCAGCGCGGAGATTGCGCCGATGGCGGCGAGGAGGGGAGCCAGGATGGCGCCGACGGCAGCGACGGTCACGGGAATCTCGACGAACGTGTTGCCGTGCTCGTCCTTTACGACGATGCGCTGGACGTTGCCCTCGTGGATCAGGTCGCGGACCTTATCGACGAGGTCGCGGCCCAGGACATGAACTTCTTCAACAAAACTTTCGAAATCCATAGAGTAGATTACGTTCTAAACT
>JAPKZC010000819.1:1054-1517 GCA_026394025.1 Candidatus Solibacter sp. | reverse complement strand
GGCGGTACTCGCCGTCGTCGCGCTCCGCCTGGTAGACTACGCCCATGCCGCCCCGGCCAATCTCGCGCACGATGTGCCACGGTCCCACGCGCTCCGGCGCGGGCCCCTCCGGCGCAGGTTCTTCCGGCAATTTCGGCAGCCGCGCGGTGGCTGAACTCTCGTACCGCAGGTACTGCTCCACCTCACGCCGCAGTTCGGGGTCGCCGGCGCAGGCGGAGTCGAGAGCAAGGCCGCGTTCATCGGGCGGCGCCGCCAGCGCTGTTTCCAGCGCTCGTTTCACGCGCGGCCACCCGTGCTCGCTCATCCAGGCGCCCGCTGGCTGAAATGGTGCACGAGCCAAAGCCTCGCGGTCGACCACTCGCGTTCCACGGTAGCGGTGGAGAGGCCGGTCACCTCGGCCGTCTCCGCGATGGTGAGGCCGCCGAAAAAGCGCAGTTCGATGATGTGCTCCTGCTGCTTATCC
>JAPKZC010000819.1:0-1046 GCA_026394025.1 Candidatus Solibacter sp. | reverse complement strand
GCAAGCGCCAGCAGCGCGCGTTCCAGGTCGATGAAATCCACTACCGGTCCGCTGGTAATCCGGCAGGCATCTTCGAGCGGTACACGCACGCCGCCCTCCGGCCGTTTGCCGGCGTGGCGGCGCGCCCAGTAGTCCCCCAGCACCCGGCGCATCATGCGTGCGGCCACTCCCAGGAACTGCGCGCGGTTGTCCCAGTCGACTTGCCGTTGATCGCGCAACCGCAGATAGACTTCGTGCACCAATGCGGTGGGCTGCAGGGTGTGCCCGGCGCGTTCCCGCTGCAGATAGGACCCGGCGAGATGTCGCAACTCGTCGTAGATGACCGGCATCATCCCATCGAGCGCTGTCTGGCCGCCGCTAGATTGCGCCATCAACAATATTGTACAAAAACCAACATACCGGCAAAGAACCGTCCGCAAGCACGCGGTTGAGGCACGTCTGGCCCGCGGCGGACCTCAGATGTCGTCGAATTCCAACAGGTGGCCCATCTTTTCGCGCTTGGTGCGGAGATAGGCGAGGCGGGTGTCGAGGACGTCTGCCAGGCAGGGAACGCGTTCCACTACCTGGACGCCGGCCTTTTCCACGGCTTCGGCTTCCACCTTCTCGGGGTTGTTGGACATCAGGCGGACCGCTTTCAGGCCGAAGAACTGGAGGATCGCGCCGGGAAGCTCGTAGTTGCGCAGGTCGCTGTCGAAGCCGAGTTGCTGGTTGGCTTCGATGGTGTCGGCGCCGTGGTCCTGGAGTTCGTAGGCGCGGAGTTTGTTGAGCAGGCCGATGCCGCGGCCCTCCTGGAGTTCGTAGATCAGCATACCGCCGCCTTCCTCGGCAATGCTGGCAAGGGCGATATCGAGCTGCGCCCGGCAATCGCAGCGCAGGCTGTGGAAGACATCCCCGGTGAGGCACTGCGAATGGATGCGCACGAGGGGGGGCGCCGCATCGGTGAAGTCGCCCATCTTCAGGACGACGGCTTCCTCGGTGCCGCCCTCGGCGGGGGCTTCAAATCCGAAGATCCGGAAGACGCCGAACTCAGTGGGAAAGTCCGCCTC
>JAPKZC010000035.1 GCA_026394025.1 Candidatus Solibacter sp. | reverse complement strand
CGTACGATGTCATTGTCGCGCAGCTCCGTGTCATCCATCTTGAAGTTGCCGACGCGCACCGGGTAGTTCAACGCGAAGTGCAGATCATGATACAGAATCGCGCCCGTGGAGACGATCCAGTCGACGAACCCTGCCTTAATCAGAGGCACAATGGATGAGCAGCCCAAGCCCGCCGGCGTGAGCGCGCCGGACAAACTCATCCCGACGGTCACGTCCGGCTCCAGCATCTTCTCGGCAAAGAGCTGGCACGCTTCCTTGAGCCGGGCGCCGTTGT
The DNA here is from genome assembly GCA_026394025.1 of Candidatus Solibacter sp. Lineage (GTDB taxonomy): Bacteria > Acidobacteriota > Terriglobia > Bryobacterales > Bryobacteraceae > Solibacter. The sequence continues at coordinate 2,669 of JAPKZC010000035.1, read as the reverse complement.
AGGCGAGGAAGGTGTTGTCAATGACGTCGGCGAGCTTCTCAGTCCCCGTGAGATTCTTCGGCAGAATGCGCGGACCGGACATGTACTTGTCGCGATTCGGGCACTTCTTTTGTTTGAGCCAGTCGGGCATCTCGCTCATGTCTTCGCGGTACCGGCGTTCGTGTTCAGGTTGATCGTTCATGATGAAGGGTAGAATACCAGTCTAGACGATGGACAGGCAGGCGCGAAGCAGATTATCCTCGCACTTGATGACCAATCCGCTCCGCACTCCCCAAGCACTCGGCTTCTCGATGCCGGCCGAATGGGAAGACCACGAGGCCACCTGGCTGGCATGGCCGCACAATCCCACCGACTGGCCGGACAAGCTGGACATCGTCCGGTGGGTGTATGGCGAGATCGTGCGCAAGATTGCTCCCGGCGAGATCGTCCGCATGGTGGTCGACTCCGGAAAGGACGAGAAGCTGGCTCGCGCCTATTTGAAGCGCGCGGGAGTCGACACGAGCCGCGTCGAGTTCGTCGTGCACCCGACTAACCGCGGATGGACTCGTGACAGCGGGCCGATCTTCGTAAGGCGGCGGTCCGCCAAAAGGACAGAGACCGCGATCGTCCACTTTCACTTCAACGCATGGGCGAAGTATCCGGATTGGCGGAAGGACCGCCGCCTGCCCGCGACCGCGGCCAAACATCTCGGCAAACGATTGTTCGACGCCCGGTGCAAGGGAAAGGAGTTCGTGCTCGAAGGCGGCGGTATCGACGTGAATGGCCGCGGCACGCTGATCACCACCGAAGAGTGCTATCTCGATCCTGTGGTGCAAGTGCGGAATCCCGGAGTTGGCAGGCGTGAATTCGAAGGAACCCTCAAGGCGTACCTGGGCGTCGCCAATGTTCTCTGGCTGGCAGGAGGCGTGACGGGTGACGACACTCACGGGCATGTCGATGACATCTGCCGGTTCGTCAATCCGACCACCGTGGTGTTGATCCGTGAAGACAACGCGACAGACTTCAACTACCGACCGCTGGCGGAAAACTGGGAACGGATCGAAGACTTCCGTCTCGAAGACGGTTCAAAGCCGGAGGTCGTGGCGCTTCCCATGCCGGCTCCGCTTTACTTCGACGGCGTGCGACTGCCGGCGAGCTACGCGAATTTCTACATCTCGAACTCAGCCGTGATCGTGCCCACCTTCAACGATCCGAATGACCGCGTAGCTCTGGGCACTCTCGGGGATCTGTTCAGGGATCGGGTGGTCACCGGCATTCACGCGGTTGACCTGGTGCTTGGCTATGGTACCCTGCACTGCCTGACGCAGCAACAGCCGGCAGGGTAGGCGGCCATTCGCTCGCAGTCCTTCACACTGACTCGCGCCACCAGCACGAAGAACCTTCATCATCAGTTGTACCCCCGATCTTATCTTGCGTTCGGAGATGTCCCTTTATTCTTTTGCTCCTGGGGTGGTCTACTTTTCGACCGCCGCCAGGCGCCGCGCACGCGGCGCCACGTGGTCCATTATCGCTCCGCCGTCTCTACAAGGGGCATCTCCGGAGGATTCCCGGATGATAAGGCGCAAAAAATGGCTTAACAGGTACCGCCGCATGCATTATGATTAGCTTGATGTTCCGTTACGGGGTCCGCAACGGAGCGCGTACCGTATCGGCCGCCTCGCATCGAAGGGTCGGGCGCGGCCTTGACGTTAACAAGCCAGCCGGCGTGGTTGGCGCGATAGCGGCCATCTTGCTGGACAGCACAGATCGGGCGGTTGCGAAACACCCCTGAATCAGCGTCCGACGCGCAAGTTTCAGGGGCTTTCTCTGTGCCCATCTGAAGGAGGACTCCATGGAAAAAGAAATCTTAAGCATTGTTGACCGGCGTAATGAGTCCAACTACGAGGTTCCCATCCACGAGGGGACCATCCGGGCGATGGACTTGCGGCAGATCAAAACGGGGCCCGATGACTTCGGGCTCATGACGTACGATCCCGCTTTCATGAACACGGCCTCGTGTCAAAGCGCGATCACCTTCATCGATGGCGACAAAGGCATCCTGCGCTATCGGGGATACCCCATCGAGCAACTGGCGGAGAATTGCGGCTTTCTGGAAGTCGCTTATCTCGTCCTGTTCGGGGAGTTGCCGACAGATGCCGAACTCAAAGAGTGGGTCGGAGCCATCACCCACCACACCATGCTCCACGAAACCACCAAGAAGTTCCTGGAAGGCTTCCGCTACGACGCGCACCCCATGGGGATGCTGGTCAGCACAGTGGCAGCCCTTTCCACCGTGTATCCCGAGGCGCGGAACATCCACGATCCGCAATCGCGCAAGCTGCAGATCATGCGTCTGATTGGGAAGATGCCGACCATTGCAGCCTACACCTACAGGCACAGCCTGGGGCTTCCCTACGTCTATCCGGACAATGACTTCAGCTACTCCGAGAACTTCATGAACATGCTGTGGAAGATGACGGAGCCCAAGTATGCGCCTAACCCGGTATTGGCGCGTGCGCTTGACATCCTGTTCATCCTGCACGCCGACCACGAACAGAACTGCAGCGCCAACGTGATGCGCTCGGTGGGCAGTTCGCAAGCCGACCCGTTCCTCTCCACCGCCGCGGCCGCGGCCGCGCTCTCCGGCCCGCTCCACGGCGGCGCCAACGAAGAGGTCCTGAAGATGCTGG
>JAPKZC010000527.1 GCA_026394025.1 Candidatus Solibacter sp. | reverse complement strand
TGCGGGCGGCCACGGCGGCCAGGTTGCGTTCGGTGACATCCAGCAGGGAGCGGATGGTTCCGGTAATCTCACCGCGATCGTTACGGATCAGGTTCTCGCGGATTTCGACGGTAAGGTGGGTGCCGTCGTCGAGCACATATTCGCACTCGTAGGGCGCGGCCTCCTGGCCGCTCTGGATGCGGTGCATCAAGGCCTCGCGGGCCTCGTCCTGGCGCTCCGGCGACATGAAACCCCAGGCGAGGCGGCCCATCATCTGGTCCGGAGCGCATCGCAAGAGGGAGCAGACGGCCTGGTTGAAGCGGCTAACCACGCCTGCACGGTCTGTTTCCTCATAGGGGATGGGCGCCCGGTCGAAGAGGTCGCGGTAGCGGCGCTCGCTGGCGAGCAGTTCGCGTTGCATCCTCCAACTGCTTGCCGAGGGCGGCGATTTCATCCGACCCCGGCGGCAGTGGTTCGAGCGGCAAGCCGTGGGCCAGGCGGCGGGCATTGTCCTCGACGGCTTGCAGGCGCCGCACCAGGCGGCCGGTGAGCAGGAGGTGGACGAACAGGGTGCCCAGCGGGCCCAGGATGCCGCAGACCATGATGGTGCGGAAGAGGCGGCGGCGCGCCAGATCGCGCTCATAGCGGGCTTGCGTGAACAGCCGTTCCTGGTTTTCGCTGAGCAGCGCCACGCGCGCCAGAAGGTCCCCCATGACGGTTGTCTCGCGATTCCTCAGCGCCTCCGCCGCACTTTGCCGTGGACTGAGGTTGCGCAACTCTTCGAGGGTCCGCAACTCTTCGGCCGTGAGGCGCTGGATCCCGGCGAGCGCCCTCATACCCCTCGGGTCGTCCATCACCTGGGCGGCGGTTCGTTGCAGCGTCCGACCGACCATCTGGCGGGACGAATCGTAGAGCGCGAGAAAGCGCTTCTCGCCGGTGGCGAGGTAGCCCGAGACGGCGGCCTGGGCATCCACCAGCGAGCTCCGCAGTTCCACGAGTTCGCCGCGCATGGCGTAGGCGCGCACCACAGTCCGGTCGGCGTCGCCGACGTCGAGTTCCACCCAATAAATGGAAAACAGAGCGGCGAACAGGGCGGCCATGGGTACGGCAAGTACCGCCACGCCCTTGGCACGCAGAGAAACCCGCCGCCAGGGGGTCAGGACATCCCGGGGATTGCCGTCGGGCGGAACAGCCATATCGAAGACTCATTCTAATATGCGGACGTTGCAGGGGGACGTCGCGGGCTCGCCAAGCCGTAGGATAATAAGATCTCATCATGAAGAGGCTGTCTGGCGTGCGGCGATTTGCGGTTGCGGACTGGCCCATCTAGTGCTGCTCCAATTCCTGCAAGCCCTGAACTCCGGCGAGAAGACCCCTGGCGACCTGCTGGAAATCTGTCTGCGCCGCATCGCCGCGAGCGAACCGGACATCCAAGCCTGGGTCGAAGTCTCGCCGCAAGCCCCGCTGGGCGAGGGGCTGCTCAACGGCATCCCTTTTGGCGTCAAGGATATCTTCGAGACTCGCGGACTCGCCACCGAGTATGGCTCGCCGCTTTACGCAGGGCGTAAGGGCACGGTTGACGCCCAGGTGGTCAGCAGCCTCCGCCGCAGGGGCGCGGTCCTGCTCGGCAAGACCCGGACCACGGCCTTCGCCTCCTTCGATCCCGCTGCGACGCGCAATCCGCGCTTCCCCGGGCACACTCCCGGAGGCAGTTCTTCGGGCTCCGCCGCAGCGGTGGCCGCGGGCATGGTCCCCTTCGCGCTCGGTACGCAGACTCTCGGCTCTATCCTGCGCCCCGCCTCCTTCTGCGGCATCTGCGGCTTCAAGCCCAGTTTCGGCCTGCTGCCCTTCGAAGGCGCACTGGCCTTCGCGCCCTCGCTCGATACCGTGGGCCTGTTTACCAGAAGCGCCGCCGGCATGGCCGAACTCTGGTCGCGCGGCTTCGGCGGACGCTTCGACGCCGACCTGCATCGCGCCGCCTGGATGCGCGTCCCGGCGGAGGGTGAGATGGAGCACGCCATAGCCGCCGCAGTGGGGCGCCTGCGCGCCCGCGGAGTGTCGATCGACGAGATCGCGCCGCCCGCGGGGTGGGACCGCCTGCGGGCCGCCGCCCGCACCATCAATCAGTACGAAGGCGCCCGCTCGCAGCGCCCCCGCTTCGAGGAGTTCGGCGACCGTATCGGACACAAACTCGCCGATCTGGTCCGCGCCGGGCTGCGTCTGGCGCCGTCCGAATACGACGACGCCCGCGCCCACGTGGAGCAGATGAAGGTGGCGGTGTCCTCGATTTTCTGGGACTACCCCGCCATCCTGACTCCGGCCGCCGCCGGCCCCGCCCCAGCGGGTCTCGCCACCACCGGCGACCCTTCGCACAACGCTCCGTGGACCGCGCTGGGTGTCCCGGCCATCGCCGTCCCGCTGGCCGTCGAAGGCGGACCGCTCGGCGTCCAGGTGGCCGGCGCGTGGGGACGTGACGATGCCCTGGTCGCGGTGGCGGCCCAACTGGAGGCGCTGGCAACGCCCTAGACTGGCGGCGCGATCTGCTACAACGGGAGAGTCCGGCAAGGTGAGATCGAAAGGCAATTCGATGAGAACAAGTTCGTGGGCAACCGTGGTACTGGCGCTCGCGTTGGGCGCGCCTATGCTTCCGGGACAGGAAGACCGGTCCGCCGGCCGGGCTTCCGCGCGGGATCTGTTCCGCGAACTTTGTACCGGCTGATGAGGATTCTGGCAGCGGATGGCGCTACTCAGAACAGGTGATGCGCGGAGCGGCGACCCGCTGCCTCCTGCTAGCCTGGAGTTTCGATGATTTCTTTTTCCGGCATCCACAAGCAGTACGGCAAGCAGTTGATTTTCGTTGACGCTTCCTTTCAGTTAAACCCCGGGGAGAAAGTCGGTTTGGTCGGCCCCAACGGCTCCGGAAAGACCACCCTGTTCCGCATGGTAGTGGGCGAAGAAGTTCCCGATGAGGGGGATGTCTCGGTCCCCAAAAAGCTCACGATCGGCTATTTCCGGCAGGATGTGGAAGAGATGACGGGCCGCTCCGTGCTGGATGAGGCGATCGCCGGCAGCGGACGGGTGGGCGATCTGCACCACGAGTTGGAGGGCCTGCAACACGCCATGGAAGACCACGCGCAGGCCGGCGACATGGACCGCATCCTGGCGCGTTTCGGTGAGGTGCAGGAGGCCTACGAACATCTTGGCGGCTACACGCTGGAAGCGCAGGCGCGCGAGGTGCTGCACGGGCTCGGCTTCAAGGACGACCAGATCGATGGCGACGTGGGCGCGCTCTCCGGCGGCTGGAAGATGCGGGTCGCGCTGGCGCGGGTGCTGCTGGGGCGCCCCGATGTGCTGCTGATGGACGAGCCGACGAACCACCTGGATATCGAGTCCATCATCTGGCTGGAGCAGTTCCTCAAGGGGTACCCCGGCGCGCTGCTGATGACCTCGCACGACCGCGAGTTCATGAACCGGGTGGTCTCGAAAATTGCGGAGATCGATGGCGGCGAGATCATCGCCTACACCGGCGATTACGATTTCTACGAGCGCGAGCGCACCATCCGCGAGAACAATCAGCAGGCGGCGTTCGCCCGGCAGCAGGCCATGCTGGCCAAGGAGCAGCGCTTCATCGAGCGCTTCAAAACGCACGCCGCCAAAGCCGCGCAAGTGCAGAGCCGCATCAAGGCCCTGGATAAGATCGATAAGATCGAACTGCCCAAGACACGCCGCGTCGTCAAGTTCGAATTCCGCGTTCCGCCGCGTTCCGGCGACCAGGTGGCGGTGATCGAAGATCTGCACAAGAGTTATGGCCCGCGGGTGATTTATCAGGGGTTCAGCCTGACGATCCGGCGCGGAGAACGTTGGGCGGTGATGGGCAGGAACGGGGCGGGGAAGACCACGCTGCTGAAGATGATTGCGGGCGCGGCCACGCCGGATTCCGGCAGCGTGCGGCTGGGCGCGAGCCTGAATATGGGGTACTTCGCGCAGCAGTCGCTGGACGTGCTGAACGGGGACCTGACCATCATCGAACAGCTCCAGCAGGACTTCCCGCAGGACGGCATGGGCTCGCTGCGCACCCTGGCCGGCGCGTTCCAGTTCTCGGGTGACGACGTGGACAAGAAGATCCGCGCGCTCTCGGGCGGCGAAAAATCGCGTCTCGCGATGGCGCGCATGCTCTACAACCCGCCGAACTTCCTGGTGCTGGACGAACCCACCAATCACCTGGACCTGGCCACGAAGGAGATGCTGGTGGAGGCGCTCAAGGGGTTCGAAGGGACGATGATTTTCGTCTCGCACGACCGCATGTTCCTGCGCGGCCTGGGCTCGCGCGTGCTGGAACTGGGCGGCGAAAGCGGCACGGAGCGCGACCCATTGGTGTATCCCGGTTCCTACATTGAATACGTGCAGCGCCTGGGACACGAGGCGCCCGGCATCTACTCCTGACATGCGATTGATGGTGATGATGTTCGCCGTGGTGCTGGCCGGCTGCGCACCGGCGCCCGCTCCGGCGCCGAAGGTGACGCCCGACCCGACGGCGGAAGACTGGTACGGTCCGGTGACGGCGGAGTTGGTGGCGATGAATCGCGAAGCGGAGGGTCTGCTGCGCGACGGAAAGGGCGATCAGGCCGCGGCCATTATCACCAAAGGGCAGGCACTGGTGGGGCGGTTGCTGGCGGCGCCGCGTCCCACGTTGGCCGCGATGGAGGCGGCCTCCGATCTGGAACAGATGTACGGGAGGATGCTGCTGGGCAATCGCAACTACGGCTGGGCCCGGCTGGCTTTTCAGAAGAATGTGAGCCGTTGGAAGAACTGGAGGCCGCAGAGTCCAGAGGCGGCACGGCGGCTCAAGTTAGCCCAGGACGGAATCGCGGAGTGCGACCGGCGGATGGGGCAGTAGGGGCACTGAAGGCGCACTGAAGGCGCACCGCGCGTTGCCTCAGCACGCCCTTGTTTGCCGTGCTACTGATGTTCACACTGAAGCGCCCGTCGCGCTCTACCGCGTTGCCATACTCTTCAACTGAGTTCGCGCCTCGGCGATCTGTCGCTCCAACTGAGCCCGATGGCGCGGTGCCTGGCGGTCCAGACTGTTCGGCGGATTCGCCAGGTCCTGCTCCACTTCCTTCAGATATCCCTCCGCGACATCGAGATTGCGCCGCATCGCCGCCACATTCTGGAACCCGCCACCGTTGACGGTGACGTACACCGGCGTGGTGTGCGCCACCTGCCCCTGGCCCGCGTCGCACTTCGCGGCGATCCAGATGCCGCGATCCACTGGCAGCTCCAGATCTAACGCCAAATGGGCCGCGTCTTTTCCCTCGGATCGAGCGAGCACCTTGCCGTGGCCCACGATCTCCACGGAGCGCAGCGGCACTTGCCCGCTGTTGCCGTAGGCCTCGGCTGAGATCTTCAGCTTGCCGCCGGAGGGCACATCCACTGTGTCACCCGGCATCTTCCCGTTCACGGTGAGGAACAGAATCGGCCCCGTGGTGACAAACGTGTGGCCCGCCTTGAGCGCCGCCATGTAGTGCTCGAAGGTCAGCGCGCCGCCGGTGTAGGCGTAGAATCGCGCGTTGCCAATCTGCGCAAACTGCGGCTCGGTGAATCCGTATTGCGGCCCCAATCCACACCAGGGAAAGTCCGAGCCGGCCAGCGCCGTCAGCTTGAACCCCATATCCAGAAACTGGTAGTAGTGTTGCACCGCGAGCGGCCCCTCCGGCACGCAGAACTGGGCTAGTTCGAGGAAGTCCGTCTTGCCACGGAGCGTATTCAGCGCCATTCCCCGATAGCCGTTGAAAGACATCGCCTGGTGCGCGAACCCGGTCACGCCGCCCAACTGGTGGACCCGGTCGAACAGTTTATCGTACGAATAATAATCCGGCTGCATGCGGACGAAATCGCTTGCGCCCAGCGAAATGGTGTGGCCGATTTCGGGCGTGCGGGGCTCCTCCTGCCCGGGCGAAAGGAGGCGGCCGGCCTCGGTGTAGCGCCCGCGTTCGCCAAACGCGTACTGGGCGAAGAACGTCTGCCAGAAATCCCCCATGCGCAACAGGTTGCCCACGTGGACGTCTTCCGCCGCGAGCCACTGCGCGATGGCGTGATTGTCGGCCGGCGAGCGCCGCAGATGGATGTGATCGTCCGCCGAATACCAGCCGCGCGCGGGCATATCCATCCAGCGCCGCATCTTGTACTCACGCTTCACGGCGGTTGCCGGCTTGAGGTCGATGGCTTGGGTTTCGCGCAGGTACTCGAAGCCCTTGGAGATGGCGAGCGTATACGTTCCCGGCGGCAGACGCACGTCGAACGCGCCGTCGACGTAGAAGGAACCGTCGGGCTGGATGGCGTAACCCTGGGCTTGATCCGACTGCCCAAACATCACCGCGATGGCCTGGCGCGGAATGGGGATCGCCGATTCGGAGACGGCCACCGCCCCGCGCACCTTGGGGCGCTCGCCGGTTTCATTCTGGAGCCGGACGCGTACCGGCGTTGGCTGCCCGGTAGCGGCGTCCAGGATCCGCACCGCCAGGGTGGCCTCGCGGCTGGACTGCGCAAACTCCAACAGGGCGCCTGCGAACAAGCCGGCCAACAGTAGTCGCACGATCACCTGATAGCGCATTCGCCAGCAGTATACACTACTCGCCCGCAAGGCATGAGGGGCGCTCGACGCCAATGCCGGCGCCGGTGTCTTATCGAGGTAGCCGGGTTATTCTGGTTGTTCCTGCCGGCAACGGCAAGAAGGACGAAGCGGAATGACGATGATAAGTTGCCGCGGCATGTGGGCCTGCGTTGGCCTGCTGTCGCTCACAGGCCAGGCACTGGCCGCCTCCGGCAGTCCGGACTACCGATTCAAGAGCAAGATCTCGCGGCAAGTGTTGGAGCACTATCTGGCCCGCTCCATCACCATGGCGGAGCTGTACCGCTCGCCGGGCAACCTGGACGACGATCTGCGCATGCTGCGCAGCACCGGCGCAAAGTTCATCGGCCGGGCCATCTACCTATGGGGCGGCGAAGCACGAATTGTCGAATCGGATTTCCTGGCGCAGGGCCGCGAACTGACCCGCCGGATCCATCGCGCCGACACCGACGTGGTCGTGCAGGCGGCGGCATTCGAGATTGTCACGGAGGCCGTAGCCAAGGTGCCCGTGCCGGCGTGGGTCTTCCGCGAGTTCGGGCTGGCGCCTGAGAAGCGCAATTTCTCATATCAGAAGATGCTGTTTCCCGACGGGAAGATGGTGAACCACTGGCGGCAGGGACAGTCGGTGCCGGACATCTGCCAGATGGAAACAAAGATGTGGTTTGTCTTCCTGGTGGGGACCTACCTGGATATCGGTGTCGAGGCGATTCATCTCGGGCAACTCGACCTGATGGGGCGTAACGATCCGCAGTACCGTAACTGGGCCGAGCTGATGCAGCATGTCCGGCGTTACGCGGCTAAGAAAGCGCGCCGCAAGTTCGTCATATTCGACGCCCACGTTCCCAAGGCAGGGCCGGTGGTGGACGGACGTCTGCTCCTCGACTTCCACTCCTTCCCGCTGCGCCCAAAGGAGGTGGCGGAGACACCGCAGAAGGCCGTGCTGGCCGGCGGCTATACCGACGGCGGCACGCGCGCGCCGGGCCAGTCCTCCCAGTCGCCGCGCCCTTCCATCTTCACCTGGGGCTTCGACGAGATCACCTGGTTCGCCCGGCAGCCGGAGAGCTACCGCAATGAATGGCTGAGTTACGCCTGGAAGTGGCTCAAAGAGCATGACCCGAACGGCTTCCTCCAGATGCCCGGAAGCCGAATGCTGACCAACGGTCCGCCGGTGGCAGGCGAGGGCGGCGGCAGCCAGCGCTGGTACTTCGCCAATACGAAAAGCGCGGCGTGCCCGCAAGGCTTCGGCCAGGAAGAGACCATCAAAGCGATCTGGGCGGAAGACGTGAGAAGGTAGGCTCGCGTCACTACGCTTCGGCAAGATGCAGGCGTCAGGAGGGTGTGCGGGCGGGCAGTCGGTGGCAGGCAACTACCTCGATGGTGCTCGGCGATCCGGCCATGGTACGGACCTGGAGCAGGATCTCGAAGTGGCACGGTGCGCCGCCAGGGTCGATTCCGTGGGCTTGCAGAGTACGGGCGAGCTGGGCTGGATTGGCTACGAACTGGCCCGCAGCCTGAGTGCCTTCGGCGTTGGTACCCGCCAGGAGCAACACCTTGCCGGGTTGGTTCGGATTCCCCACCAGGGCGATGATTGCGAATGAGTGTCCGGTGTCCCACCCCCCCGCCGTGGGGACGTAGCGCGGCAGTTCGCCTGGACGCGTTTGTTTCGTATGATTTCCCACTTGAACTCCGGATCGCGGACGAAGTCAAAGTCCAGTTGTTCCTGAAACAACGTGCCCCAGGGATTGGAGCGGGAGCTGCCCAGGATGATGAAATCGTCATCGGTGCCGAAGGCGCTCAACTGGAGACTCCGGGCGGTGTTGATCTTCATCTGCGCCGAACTGGAACCGGCCAGACGGGAGATGGAGAGCGCAATTCCCACATCCACGGCCGCCACGTTGACTCCCCGCAAAATGCTGAAGGCCTTTTGCATGTCGCTCCCAAAGGCCTCGGGATCGGCCAGATATCGCCGGTTGGCATAGTCCGGGAGCGAGATCTGCGAGCCCGTCAGCTCCTGCATCGCGGAGACATCAGGATCGGCCAGAACCAGCTGAAGCT
>JAPKZC010000824.1 GCA_026394025.1 Candidatus Solibacter sp. | reverse complement strand
TCGATGTCGTAAAGGTGCTGTTTTACTGCGTGGACTTTCTCTAGGTAGCCAATCTCGATTTCCGTTTTCCGTCGTTCGAGTTCCACCTTCGCTTGCAACGTGCGCGGCTCGACGGCTTCCGCGACACGCAGGTCGGCGTCGCGCGCAAATCCGGCACGCTGCTCCTCGAAGCCGTAGAGCGTTTGCGCGTGTTCGTACGCCTTTTCGGATGCTTCCTGGTCGTGCTTCAAGCGTTGAGCGAATAGCTGGCCGTCCCACTCTATGCGTTTTTCCGACAGAGCGCGCCAGGCTTTCTCGTCATCCGCAGTCACCTTCCGGTTGGACTCCGCGACGTGCACCTCGTACGCGTCGAACTTTAGCCGAGCTTCCTCAATGATGGAAGCCATCGCCCGTTGCGTCAGTGCCACCTGGTGTGCCACGCCGCGCTCATCCACGAAGGATGTACGCCCGGCGATGTCAGCGCTCATTTCCACAGCGTCTTTTGCGAAGCCCGTCTTGCCCACCGAACCAGCAGCGATCGCGCGTCCGGCGAAGAACCGCTCATTCTCCCCCTGCTTTTTGCGGATCTCCGCAGCCAGCTTCAGCGCATCTAGGTCAGGTCCGCCCTCCAGGTTGAGCTTGGGGACTTTGGCCCAAGGCATGTCCGCGGCATCCTCTGGTGCGTCTTCGGTCCCCCATGCCAGGTTTCTTTTGCGCCCCGCGAAGGCTTCCCGGAGATCAGCATCCGACACGCCCTGCCTCCGCAATTGAGCTATTCCCCCGGGCGCCGCCGCCATGGTACGAAGTTGTTGTTGGCGACTCGCCGCGAACTGTTGTTGCTGATCCTCCTGCATTTGCCGGTATGCGGAATAACCAACCACCGCCGCACCTGTCACGCCGACTGCCAGCAGGCCCGCAGGGTTGGCCACCATCGCGAGGTTGGCCGCGCCCTGTGCCAAAGCCCACAGCTTCGTTGCCGCCGTGATGGTGCCAATGATGCCGGCCAGGACAAGCACGCCCGAGCCGAACTTAATCAGGAAGCTGGAATTTTCGGTTAGGAACGCGACCAGGTCCCGCTGGGTGCTCACCCACGCCTTGAGATATCCCTGGAACTCCGCTCCGATTGCTTCTTTCAGTTCGTGAACTTCCCGCGCGAGTTTAGTCTGTTGGCCCGCGGCGGTCGCTGATACCGCAGCGCCGGCACCGCGAATTGCAACTGCTGCCTTTTCGACTTCAATCAATCGGAGGCTGATCGCCTCGTTGTCAGTAAGTGCTCTGCCAAGGCGGTTTTCCTCGACCCACAGCGCACGCGTGAAGTCGACTTTCAGCCCGATGGACCGCAGCGCACGCGCGTTGCCGAATTCAAGCGCTTGGGTGATCTTTCCCAGGGCATCTGCTGCTGAGATGGACTCAGTGGCCGACGCTGCGGCATCCTTGGCAATGATAGCGAGGCCCCGGGCCTTCGCTAGGGATACGTCCATGATGATCAGGCGGCCGATTGCAGTGGCGGCTTCATCCCCGTGGAATCCGACTTTTCTTACCGCCTCAACTGCTCTCTCTGCGCTCGATGCAGCGACTCCGTTAGCCTTGGCGAGCGCGACCATCGACGCCATCATCTTGTCTTCTGCGGCCGCCGCCTGGATAGCGCCAATCGTCCACTCCTTGGCCCAGTTCAACGCACCCTTGATCGCATCAGCCAGGAGATTGCCCGCAGTGGCGCCCTTGATCATGCTGGCAGTCATGCCGTCGATGCCGGCGGACGCACCGCGCGCGGCGTTCCCCGCCGCCTGCTCCATGCTGGACAGACCGGTGTTGATGCTCTTGATCGAGGCGTTCGCCTTGTTGACGTCCACCTCGACAACGAGTTCGAGTCTGCTATTGTCTGCCATGGGGATGGAGCGGGATTAATGATTACGCGGTCACCTTCAAGTTCAACGGGTTTGTGCCAGCTTCTCGCGCTCCTGGAGATCCCGCTCTTCCGCGATGATCAGCATGGCGATGGACTCGTCAGCAAGAATCTCGTCGAGTCCGATGTGAACCCCCAACTTAAGAGCGCCCATGAGGTCGAGAGCACGCCGCAGCAGCAGGCCCTTCTCCGCGCACTGGGCGGCGTCCAGCCGGTCCAGAGGGCAGTGGTCGCACCGCCGAGCACCTTCGTCGGGCGCGTCCGGACAGAGGTCCGGCTCGCAAAGCTCATCGCGTCGCAG
>JAPKZC010000063.1 GCA_026394025.1 Candidatus Solibacter sp. | reverse complement strand
CTCCGCCAGTTCCAGGAACTTGCGATGGTCCCCGACCGGCTTGGCGTTAGCCGCGCTGGCTGGCGCCGCCCGGAAGCGGGCCGGACACACGTCGCAGCGCGCCCGCACTTCGACGTCGGCGTTTTTCTGGAACAGGCCCTTCACATATGTGCCGCGCCCCCCGGTGCCGATCACACCCAGACCGATCCGGTCGTTGGCGCCGAGGATACTGGAATAAGAGAGAGCCGGCTTCGGATGCTCGTCTGACAACAACTTTTTTCACAACCTGGAAGCGATCGAAATCACCGTGGGCGCCGCTGCCGTGCCACCGATACCGACCTCGAAGGCTTGCTCGCCGGCGGGGACATCGGGGATCAACACGTTCATCTGCAGGAGGCCGACAAAGCCCGGCGCCAGCCCGGCGAACTGGATGTCGGCGAGGCGGCCTCCAATCTTGACCTGTACCACGGCAAGCGGCCGGGAGAGGGGGCTCGACGCCGCCACGTCGCCCGTGGCCACCGCATTGTCGACCAGTCCCTGGCCGGTGAGATACGCCGTCACATACTGTCCCGGCCGCGCCGGAGTTTGCGACGCATTGAGGGTTCCATCGGCCAGGTTCAGGGCCAGCACGTGGTTGCTTTGCTCCACCATGAATACGCCAGGACCCGTGGCCGCCACCTCGAAGTTCACCGCGGGACTTGGCACGCCGTTGGACTGGACGACTAACTTCGCGGTCCCGACTTTGGTTTCATAAGGGACCTGCGCGTTGACTTGCCTGGAACTGACGAACAGAAGCGGGGCGGCCGTGCCATTGATCGCCACGGAAGTTCCACCCAGCGAAACCGGCAGTGGTGTGGCGATGGCTTGGGCCGTGGCGGGCGCCAGATTGGAGCCATAGATGGCGATCAGCGTACCTGGCGCGATGGCCGGCAGCGAACTGGCGGCATTAACGATGCCGGCGGAACTGGTGGCGGGCGCCAGCGGAGCGAAGGTGAAAGCCAGCGCATTCGATGGCCCGCCATCGCCGCCCACTCTGACGCTCGCCGTGCCGGCGGTGGCGATGAGAGCGGCGGGCACCAGCGCGGTCAACTGGGAAGCACTGACGAAGGTGGTGACCAGCGGCGCGCCGTTCCACTGCACGGCGGCGCCGGAAAGGAAGTTGTTTCCGTTGACGGTGAGTGTGAAATCGGGGCCGCCCGCCTGCACGGAAGGGGGGTTGAGGCTGGTGATGGCCGGGGAGGGCGCCTTCACCGTGAAAGCAGGCGCCTGCGGGGAACGCACCTGGCCCGGATTCACCACCTGGATCACAAACGTCCCCACATTGGCAATGGCGCTGGCGGGCACGCTGACGGTGAGTTGACTCAGGCTCACATAAGTTGTGGTGGCGCCGGCCAGCCCTATGACCTGGGAAGCTGGAATGAACCCGTCGCCGGTGACGGTCATGGTGAACGCCGGTCCACCGGCGATGGCGGAGTCGGGACTGATGGAGGAGATCTTGGGCGACACCGCAATTACAGGGAAGTTGACGGGATTGGACGCGGCCGCGCCCGGAGTGGACACCGTGATGCGGGCCACGCCTTCGATGGCAACCAGGCTGGCCGGTATGACCGCGGTCAACCGGGTTGGACGAAGCGCTCGCCGGTAACCGTCAGAGTCAAAGCAGGGCCGCCGGCAGCCCCCGATGGCGGGCTGAGGCTGATGATGGTGCTCCCAAACGGATTGGGAAGGATCACGAGCTTGATGCTGTTCGAGGGTGCCGTCGCGCCGGGATTCTTCACGGAGATGCCGATGTCTCCCGCGTCATGCACCAACGGGGCGGGCACGATGGCGGTCAGGAAAGTGGAATCGATGTAGCGAGTGGTGAGCGGCGCGCCGTTCCACAGGACGGTGGCGCCATAGTCGAAATTCGCCCCCCCCACGTTCAAGGTGAAGGACCCGATTTCGGCTTGAATTTTATCCGGTGAAATCCTGCTGACCGAAGCATAGGTGAGAGTGATCGGAAGGGTCTGCGAGACAGCGCCGGTAGTAGGATCCATGACCAGCAAGAATACCGGATAGGCGCCGTTCAGGGCACTCGCCGGAACGTAAGCCGAAAGGGCGCTGGGCCCGGAATACGTGGTGACGAGGTTGGTTCGGGAACCAGCGATAAGGGTCAGATACACATTGGAGGAGAAGCCAAGCCCGGCAGCCGTCACGGTGACTCCGCTGTAGCCCGCGAACAGGACGTCCGGAGAGAGGGATTTGAGAACCGGGTTCACGATTACGGGGTAACTGTTGGAGACGCCCGCGTTGCCCGTAACGGTGAGAGAGTACTTGCCGCAGATGGCGATCAGGTTGGCGGGCACCGTCACCGTCAGGGTGTTGTCATTCACATAAGTGACAGGCGCCAGAGCCGTACCGGACCATTTGACCACCGCGCCCGCCACGTAGGCGCCAACGCTTACGGTGAGCGTGAACGCCGGCCCGCCCGCATCGATGACATTTGGACTGGCGGAAGTGATAGCCGGCGGGGAACTCTGAGCGTAAGCGACAGCGGTAAGACAGGTGAGGGCGACGAAAAGACGCATCTTCCTTATTGTAAGTCGCCGCTACAGCGTTACTTTTTCGCCGCTACGGCAGGAGCGGTAGATGGCATCGACAATTTCCATGGCCTGCACGCCTTCCTCGCCGGCCACCAGCGGTCTACGGCCCTTGGCGATGGCGTCGCCGAAATCCAGGAACTGGCGCTCGAACGGTTCCAGGGAGATCGCCATGGGGTCGCTGGCGCCCGACGCGACTACGCTCGCCACCGGCGCCGCGTCGCCGGAATCGTTCTCCACGTCCCAGGCGGTCAACTTGTCGCCGGAAATGATGGCGGTGCCCTTGGTGCCGTGAAACTCGGTGCGTTCGGTGTACCCGGGCCAGATAGCGGTGGAGGCTTGGATCACGCCGGTGGCGCCGCTGGCGAATTTGACGACGGCATTGACCACGTCCTCAGACTCAATCTTGTGAAGCGCGCCCAATTGCCAGACGCCGAAGAGTTCCTGAACGGGGCCGGCCAGCCAGCGCAGGATATCGACGCCGTGGATCGCCTGGTTAATCAACGCCCCGCCGCCTTCCGTCCGCCAACTGCCTTTGATGGGGCGCGAGTAGTACTCGGGCGAGCGATACCATTTGACGTAGCAATCGGCCTGCAGCAGTTTGCCGAGGCGTCCGCCGGCGATGGCCTTGGCGAGGAACAGGCTGGCGTCGTCGAAACGGTGCTGGCTGACCACGCCCAGGATAATTCCGGCCCTACGCGCGGTCTCCACCATCAGGCGCGCGGTCTTGAGGTCGGTGGAGATGGGTTTCTGCACCTGCACGTGCTTACCGCTTTCGGCGCAGGCGGCAATCGGCTGCATGCGGAAATCGGGGAAGGTACAGACGTCGACGTAGTCCACCTGGGGGTGACGGCACACCTCCTCGTAGGTGGCGACGAACTCGGCGCCGTACTGTTCGGCGAAACGGCGTCCGCCCGCCTGGTTGATGTCCGTGCACACGGTCAACTGGAACCCGATGTTTTTATAGGCCTGGGCGTGCTTGTGCGAGATCGCGCCCGTGCCGATCATTCCTACTCTCATGGATAGCGACTATTCTAACAGCCCCGGCAATCGGAGCCGTCACCGTGAGGGAGCGGTTGTGCTACGCATCCCCCGCCCAGACCTTGCTGGCGGCGGCGCGTTCCAGGCGAACCGTCCGGCCCGCGGTGCGCAGTTCGATCTCCGCGTCCGCGGCCGATACCTCTACTTCCACGCCCGGACGAATGCCCGCGCCGTCCAGATACTCCAGCAGCCCGCGATCGCGCTCGAAGACGCTGGCCACCACCAGGCGGTCGCCCGGCCGCGCTTCGTCCAAGGGCTTCAGCCCGCGCCGGCGGCGGTGGCTCGGCGAATCCATTCCCACCTGGTTGCCGTGCGGGCACCGGCTCGCCGTGCCCAGCCTGTCAATCAACTTGCGTTCGAAATCGGCGGATACCGCGTGCTCGAGCTGCTCCGCCTCGTCGTGAACCTTGTACCACTCCAACCCGAAAATCTCCGTCAGCATACGCTCGATCAGGTGATGGCGGTTCAACAGCCGGTTGGCGATGTCGCGGCCGGCGGCGGTGAGCGTGAGCTGGCCTTCGTCGCCCACCTCAATCAACCCGTCGCGGCGCAGCCGCTTGATCGCCATCGTCACCGCCGGAGCGGATACGCCGAGCCAGCGCACCAGGGTCACGGCTTTGACGGTCTCCCCCTCGCTCTCGGCCTCGGCGATGGCCTTCAGGTAATTCTCTTTGGAGATGGTGATACGCAGCGGCAAGCGATGGCGTCCTCCTCGGACTACTTCCTCGCCACCAGTACGCGCGAGGGATAGAATGTTTGCCGGACCATACGGTCCTGCACAATCTCAAAACGCGCCGATTCGATCAGATCCGGGACGCGTTGCTCCACCTGGCGGCCCCAGAACGCCGGAGCCACCTTGCCCAGGACTTTATATACCGCATTGAACGATGCCGTGTTCTGCCCGATCAGCACCAGGGTCAGGTTGCCGCGATTGCGCAGGATCCGGCGGAACTCGCCCAGCGTACCCACAATGTCGTCGGTCGAAAGCAGTTCCAGCAGGTAGCAGCAGAAAATGGCGTCGAAGGCTTCATTACGGAACGGCATGTGACGCGCATCCACCGCCTGACAGTGCGCCTTCGCCGCCGGGTACTTGTGGCGTGCCGTGCGCAGCGTGCGCGCCGCCATATTCGGCGAAAGATCCACTCCTACGGTGGTGCCCTGGCTGTTGGCGCGCACCAGGCGGCGGAACATCTCGCCGCTGCCCGTGGCCACTTCCAACACCTTCATCCCGTCGCGAAGCCCGCTCGCCCCCAGCGCACAGCGGTGCGCCCGGGAGTGAAAGAACATCGTCGATACCGGGTATACCGCTGCCAGCCGGTCATACACGCGCCGCGTCCGGTCCGCCAGCGTATTGGGCATCCCGTTTACCGGCCAGGTGCTCACGGTTTCTTCCAGTCTATTCAAAAATCGCTCCTTAGACAGCCGACGCACTCTGTAACTCCGGCAATTCGATCTGTATGCGCACGCCCTCGCCCGGCTGGCTGTCAATCCACATGCGGTACTCGCCGCCGAACAGCACTCGCAACCGCTCGTGCACGTTGTTTACTCCGATTCCGCGGTCCATTAGTGTGGCCAGTTTCTCTTCCGGGATGCCTACCCCATCGTCCTCCACCAGCAGATGCAGTTTGGCGCCCGTGCGGTAGGTCCGAATCCGGATTGTACCGCCCTCCACCTTACTCCTTAAACCGTGCTTGATGGAATTCTCCACCAGCGGTTGCAGGATCATGCTGGGGACCATCATATCCAGAGTATCCTCCGCCACATCCCGTTCAAAGCGGAGTTTGTCGCCGAAGCGCACCACCTCAATCGCCAGGTAGTCCTCAATGAAGCTCAATTCGTCGCGCAGGGTGCTGAAGTTCTCGTGTTTGCGGAGCAGGCGGCGCAGCACTTTGCTGAGCCGCACCACCATGACGCGCGCCTGGTTGGGGTCGGTGCGGATCAGCGAAGACACCGAGTTCAGCGTGTTGAACAGGAAGTGAGGGTTAATCTGGCTGGTCAGCGCGGCCAACCGCGCCTCCACCAGCAGCCGCTCCTGTTCCTCGATCTTCTTTTCATTGCGCGTGTTGTTCCAGATCTTCAGCGGGATTGCCACGGCGAATAGCGTGGATGCGTAGATCGCCGCCCACGTCCAGGCCGGCAGTTGAATTCCGGGCGGGTGCATGGAGAAAACCCTCCAGCCACCCAGCAACTGCCGCAGGAACTCCGCCACCAGAATGCCCGCGGTGAATTCCAGGTGGAATGCCGTGCGCTGGTGGTTCCGCTTCTCCTTAAAGAAACGGTAGATATTCAGATCGAAGAACGGGGTGAATCGCCAGATTTCGTCCGCATCCGGCGCCAGATCGCGCAGCACCCCCCCGAGCACTCCCACCGCCGCCAGCAGCGGCATGGTCATCTGTTCGCCCCCCGACGGATTGAGCATGGCCGGCAGCGAGATCAGAACTCCCGACGCCAGTCCTGTGACATAGCCCCCGAGGATGCCCGCGATCAAGCTCCCTTCCAACCCGAGGTCGGCCGCCGGATAGCTTTTGCTGAACACACGGATGGCCACGCTGACACCGAAGGCGCTGCCTAGCCACAGGGAAAGCGCCACCCGCTGGTTCAGCGTCCGCGTCTCCCCCATTAGCAGGTTCTTGAAGCTGTTTGAGCGCGCCAGCACGCTCGCAATCGAGGCCATGGCGGCGAGTTTGACCAACAGAGGAAAGTAGCTTTCCAGCATTCAGTGCTGGAAGCTATTATAATAAAAGCATTAAGGTTCCCAACAGTCAGCATGAGTAAACCCCCTTCGCCCAGGCTCACGAAAGTGGCCGAGGCGGACT